>NZ_DALZDK010000003.1:0-36981 GCF_031978665.1 Niallia sp.
TAGGAAGCCTTAAAGATAAAGGGAAGGTTTAACTTCGTTGTCAGCTCCTTTAACTGTTCTGCCGTTTCCATGACAAGTTTTTCATTCTCCATAACACAAGGTCCGGCAATTAAAACAAAAGATTCATTTCCCCCAAAAGAAATGGTATTATTCAACGAAACGATTTGAGTAATGATACATACCTCCTTTATAAAGTAAAATGATTATACTGATTGATGAATTTGTTTACGTAAATGTGGTATAGGAAATGGATTAGGGAAAGGTATTTTTTCTGAATTTTCTAACTTTACACCGTGTAGTTTACATAATATATAAAATATGCAGATTTGAAAAGGATTTTGTTACATTATCTGACGCACTTTTTTCATTTTCCTCCAAACATCGCAATTTTTCTGACAAAAAGAGACTTTCCATTTCTTTAGGAAAGTCTCTTTTCTTAAAGCATTGTTTTTTAATTAAGCTACAGTCTTTTCTTCCATTTGGACCGTGTTTTTTACACGGGAACCTGGAATAATGTTAAATAAAATATTTAAAATAATCGCGATTATTCCCCCTGCAACGATACCGCTTTGGAAAAGAATACGGATGCTTTCTGGCAATTTCATAAAAATATCAGGAACGACGGTTACACCAAGTCCCATCCCAATCGAACATGCAAGAATTAATAAGTTTCCTTGTTGATTAAAGTCAACTTTACCTAGCATTTTAATTCCATAGGATACAACCATACCAAACATTGCAAGAGATGCGCCCCCTAAGACTGCTGTTGGAATCAATGTTGTAATAGCAGCAATTTTAGGAATAAAACCTAAAATAATTAAAATCGTACCAGCTGCATAAATAACATTTTTTGTTTTTACACCGGTTAACTGAACAAGACCAACATTTTGAGAGTAGGCAGTATAAGGGAATGAATTAAATATTCCACCAATAATAGATGCTAATCCTTCTGCCCGATACCCCTTCGCTAAATCTTTTTCTGAAACCTTTTTGTTTGTTATATCTCCTAGCGCCAAATACACACCTGTTGATTCAATTAAACTTACGATGGCAACAAGTGTCATTGTAAGGATAGAAGTGAAATCAAAAGTTGGCACACCAAAATAAAACGGAGTAATTCCATGAAGCCAGTTTGCTTCACCCACCTCTGAAAAATTCACCATTCCCATAAACGCAGCAATAATTGTTCCAATAATAATACCAAGCAGGATAGAGATTGTTTTAATAAATCCAGTTGTAAACTTATTAAGTAAAATAATAATGGCTAACACACCAAAAGCAAGCACCAAGTTGCTAATATTCCCAAAATCTGTGCTTCCTTCCCCTCCAGCCATATCCTTAAAAGCTACAGGAATTAAAGTAAGACCAATAATAGTAACAACAGAGCCAGTTACAACTGGCGGAAAGAATTTTACAAGCTTACTAAAAACAGATGAAATAAGAACAATAATAATACCAGAAACAATGATTCCACCATAAATCGCGGATATTCCGTGCTTACTTCCAATTGCAATCATCGGACCAACAGCAGTAAATGTACAGCCAAGCATAACTGGAAGGCCGATTCCAAAAAATTTATTTTTCCAAACCTGTAGCAATGTGGCTATACCGCAAGTTAATAGATCTATAGAAATAAGATAAGTTAGTTGTTCAGGTGTTAAATTCAATGCTCCCCCAACTATTAGTGGCACAAGTACTGCACCAGCATACATTGCTAGCACATGCTGCAGACCTACAGACCAAGTTTTCACTGTCATTTTTTCCATTTTAGTATCCTCCTGCATAAATGCCTTCGTGTATTCGCTGTTTAGCAAATGTTACTTTTCCACCCTTTAAAGATGCAATTCTTGCTAAGGACTCTAATCGATATCCTTTTGTGATTAAATCTTCTGCCCCTTGCTGAAATGATTTTTCTATTAATATCCCAATTCCACTTACCTTCGCTCCAGCTTGCTCGACAATATTCGCTAACCCAAGGGCTGCCTGTCCATTAGCTAGAAAGTCATCAATTACTAGAACATGATCATTAGGATGAATGTACTTTTTGGAAACAGTAATTTCATTTGATTCTTGTTTTGTAAAGGAGTAAACCGTTGCTGTATATAAATCACTTGTTAACGTAAGCGATTTTCTTTTTCTTGCAAAAATAACTGGAACGTCTAATGCTAGACCCGCCATAATAGCCGGTGCAATCCCAGATGACTCTATTGTTAGGATCCTTGTAATACCAGCCTCTTTAAACAATCTTGCAAATTCTAAACCAATCTCTTTCATCAGATGAGGGTCCATTTGGTGATTAATGAATGAATCTACTTTTAATACATTATCACTTAAAACAATACCTTCTTTTTCAATTTTCTTCTTCAATAACTCCATTAACTAGACTCTCTCCTTTTGGAGGACAATTTCGCAATTGTCCTTAAATAATACGAAAAAAAGCACATTCGCTTACTCTATGAGTAAGCGAATGTGCTTTTTCGAGCAAAATAGACTGCTCTACTTATGCCATAGATCAGTATATCTCCATTTTATACGCTTACCCGTAGTCAGACGATTAACGGTCATCTGGTAGAAACTCGCAGGCCATATTCCTGCTATTATACGAGTGTTTATTTAGTTAGATTATTTGACAACATAATGGATTATAACGGATTTTCTGTGAAATGAAAACAAAAATTTTATAAAGGGTAAAAGTTTCCAAGTTTTTATTATAACCTTTAATAGTCTATAACCCCCTAAATTCACTACAGCTTATTCGAATAATCATTTAAATTTTTAGCCATTTCTAAAATTTGGTCCATAAATACGGAAGTATGTTGAACCGAGTCTGCTTGTTTCTCACCAATAGCTGCTATTTTTTCAATCGATTCATTAATCGAATTAGTTGTATTTCTAATTTGTTCCATCGTTTGAGCAATTGTCTGTGTAAAGGTGACTGTTTCTTTTGAAAACTTACGAATTTCATTCGCTACTACCTCAAAACCTTTTCCCTTTTCGCCAGCCCTTGCTGCTTCAATGGCTGCATTTAATCCTAATAAATTCGTCTGATCGGCCACTTTTTTTATAATCGAAACAACGTCACTCGTTTTCCTAATATTTTCTTCTGCAACACTGGATTGTTCTAACAGAACCTTTGAAAAATCAACTAAAGAATAAGACCCCTCCGCAATATTATCAATGTGTGCTTGTGATTGTGTTAACGACCTTGTTATTTCATCTACGATATTTCGTATCTCTGTTTGCCTTTTCAACTGTACTGCTATTCCGCCAATCACATCTCCTTTTGAATTAATGATCGGAGAGGCAGTTCCAATAAATTCAAATCCGTAAAAGTCTGCTGGAACTTCCTGCTTGAGCGTTTTCTTTTTACGAATAGCCTCTCTTAGAGGTTCGTCGGGTTGCAAGGGTTGATTTGTTTTAATATGTAAATTAATAACCTCTCCCGGAAAATAAGCGATAAATTTTTCTGTATCACAAATTGCTATTGAGAGGTCAGCTGGAATTGCCGCTTTGATAATTGGGACAATGGGAATAATATCTTCTAAGGATTCTACTTGTTTAATCACAGTTGTCGCACTCCAATCTTTCTAAATCACTTCAATATATATCATAAAAGTACCATATATTCTCAAAATTTCACTTGTAGTTCCCATTCTTGCTTATTGGTATATAGGTTATAATGCTTTTAGTTCTTCTCTACTTATTATTTACAAAAAAGAGGATTAAAACCAAACTATATGTAGTGATTAAAACCGATGATAATCAAAATTTATTTTTAGCTTTCAAACCCCTACATCTAATTGAATTGGATAGCTACTTTTTCAGCATCCTTCGATACGCAAAGACTCACCGCTATTCCCCAATCTCTCTCTGTATACCCACAATAATGATTCTTAAGCCCAGCATAAAATCCTCTTTATTTTTTAATCCACTATCAGGATTTTTAAAATGATGATGAATATACGGAGCATCATCTTTTGAAATATCAGAAACGGAAGTGATAAATTTTTGTCTAATAGCTTCCGTACCCATTTCATCCAATAACTTCTGCTGTTTTTGTTCATCCAACACATAGGAGGTTACATACGTATTGATATAAGTTACGGTAAAAAAGATTTTATCTTCCGGAAAATTTGCTCGATGAAAAATTTCTAAGGTTTTTTCAATTAAAAGCAACCTCTCCCTAGTAACAGGTAATGTATCCATCAATATTTCTGCTGCATCAGGAATAGATAAAAGGACGCTTCTAATATTATTAGACAATTCAAAAATTTCCTCAACCCAATCATCTTTCCTCTTTGGTATAGATATAAGGGAGCAAATATAATCCGCTAATAGCTGTAATAGTTCATGTTTATTTTTTATATACCAATATAGAGCAGGTGCCTTCACTTTCAGCTTCGCAGCAACATTCCGCATCGTTAAATGGGATATCCCTTTTTCATGCAAAATTTCTAACGCAACCTCCGTAATCGTTTCTTTATTTACATTTTTTTTAGACAAACTTGTTCACCTCTTGATATCTATATTGTATAGTAACTTTCGCATAATTTCTTTACTAATTTATTTAACGGTGTTAAACTACAAAAAGTATCTATTTAACAACGTTAAAGAAATGAGGGGTTATAAATAAATGCATGATCAACAAACAAAACTGTTTCCAGTAATGACAGCATTGATGCTAGGTATCTTCGTTGCTTCTCTTGATAATACTATTGTTGCAACAAGTATGGGATCTATTATTGGCGATTTAGGTGGTATGGACAAATATGTTTGGGTCACATCTGCCTATTTAGTGGCAGAAATGGCAGGAATGCCAATTTTCGGAAAACTATCTGACATGTATGGTCGAAAAAGATTTTATGTATTTGGTATATTAGTATTTCTAATCGGATCCATTCTATGTGGTACCGCACAGACTATGATTCAACTCTGTATTTTCCGAGCAATTCAAGGGATTGGGGGAAGTGCCTTAATGCCAATCGCCTTCACAATTATATGGGATGTTGTTCCAAGAGAAGTTCGAGGCAAAATGAGTGGTATATTTGGAGCGGTATTTGGATTATCCAGTATTGTAGGTCCTTTATTAGGTTCCTTTATTACAGAGCAACTTCACTGGCGTTGGATCTTTTTCATTAACATTCCAATTGGCTTAATCGCAATTGTGTTAATTTCTATTTATTATAAAGAATCCAAAGTTCATGTGAAACAAACCATTGATTGGTTTGGCTTTATCTTCTTATTAGGTTTTACCCTTTCACTTATGTTCGCCCTAGAATTAGGTGGGGAAACGTATAAGTGGATGTCATGGCAAATTATTTCATTGTTTATTTTATCATTAGTATGCTTTGTCGTTTTTCTATTCGTAGAAAAACAAGCAAAAGACGCCATATTGCCATTTAATTTATTTAAAGAACGCTTATATTCAACAAGTGTGTTAACAGGTATGTTTTATGGGGCAGTATTTATGGTTTCAACGATTTATATCCCCCTTTATATCCAAGGGGTAACAGGTGGAACTGCTACTAACTCTGGATTATTGCTCCTTCCAATGATGGTGACATCTAGTATTGGTGCCGCTTCTGGTGGAGCATTAGCGAATAAATTAAGCTATAAAACAATCATGATTTTTTCCGCAATTTTAATGGGGATCGGAACATTTTTATTAGGAACACTCGATCCAGAAACACCACGCTATCTTGTGACGTTTTACATGATGATTGTTGGGCTAGGAGTAGGTCCATCTTTTTCTATATTAGGAATGGCTTCCCTACAAAAAGCAGATCCTAGACAGCGGGGAATTGCAAGTTCAACAAGCAACTTCCTACGTTCACTTGGTATGACTTTAGGAATCACCATATTTGGCATTATTCAACGAAACACCTTTACCAGTGGGTTGCCCGAAATGATGCAGCAAAATGCACAAGAAAATGATAGCAGAAATATTTTATCACCAGAAGCTCGTGCACATATTCCAGCCGATATTTTAAAGCAAATAACACAAGTTCTATCAGACTCTATCAGTAGTACATTCTTATGGACATTTGTCCCACTAGCAATTTCTTTTATCTTTATTCTCTATATGAGTAATGAAAAAATCACAGATTCAAAATTGCACCAGCAAGGTGAATAAGAAAGATGATCAAACATAATTTTTTGTAATACAGGAACGTTAAGAGAAATGGACATACGAGGCTAACGGGAATTAGTGGTTTTGCTAAAATCATAATGTCGATTGCAAAAAGGAATCAAACATTAGCTGTCTGATTCCTTTTTTTGTATTAGTTCGCTTCTTGACTCCAGCCAAAAAATTGATTATCTCTCTGCTCCGATTCTAAAACTGCATGTTGAAATGCTCTAAAATCAATTGGCTGATCTTTTTTCTCCGTAATTACCTTAATATATTCACCAATCTTCACCTTATTCTCTGGCGAAACTTGGCCAAATGGGATTTCTGCCGATCTGCCATAATAAACATCAGCTGCTTTAGTAGCTAATTTTACTTTCTTACTATTAATTAAATAACGCGAATTAGGAACCGTATAAACTGTCTCCCAATCACTTTCTGTCTCAAACTTGATTTTTGATAAGTGCTCTCCAGCAGCGGAAATAAGAATAACATCTGGTTGTAAGTATTCAATAAGTTCATGCCATAATTTAACGCCTTCTACTTGAAGGTCTTTCTTTGCTTCTTTGCTTAAACTATCCCAAGTAGGATTTGTAGCAAGCGGTGAGCAAATATCTGTATGCAATGCCGTATTTTCTTTATTGCCATAAAAGCTCGCATTTAATCCATTCAATATCGGTTCAAAAGAAGGCTCATACCATGCTTTATATGGGTCTTTCTCAAAATACTGGTCAAGTGCAGTAATATACTGTTGATTGAATTGATAGTGATGGTCTCGTTTCATCGATTGAAACCTTAGGAAAGGGTCAGGGTCAGGGAAATCGCGCCTAGACGGATTTAGACCTACAGTAATGATGCGGATAGGGGATTCAAAATATTTCTTACTATTACCAAAATACATAATTGGCATCGAGGGCTTTACAAGATACGGCCTCTCTTTCTTACTTTCATACATTTCCCAATACTTTTTAATTAATTCGGTTTGTACTGCCTGTTGAATAACAATAAAAATCATCCTTTCAATTTAGTGAAAAAAATATAGCAAGTCCACAAAAAAGTGGAATTCCTTCTTCTCTATTATATATTATCTTTTATCCATTGGTAAAGAATACGTCGTGTTTTATAAAAAATCTTTTTAAAAGATGCGATAACTAAATATAACTATTAGAAAGAAAAATGGAGTACTTTCTAATAGTTATATACTTCTTCTCTAGGTTTCTAATTACTTACTACCTACCTTAGAAAAACTTTTGAAAACTTTCTCTTTTTTTGTTGTAATCATTTCGATTAACATTGCAATTAAATGGTCTTTTGTAATCGTTGGTCTACTTGAATCTTTTTTGCTATTTTCTAATGGATAATATAGCTCCCAGCGTTCTACCATTTCATCCAAGTTACATCCACTTAACGGATGTACAGGAGGCTGTAGCTGAATTTCTGCCAACTTCTGATCTAACGGAACAATCGAAGGGGTCTGATTTTTTTTGTAAATATGATCTAGTTGATTCTTATTAAGAAAATCAATAAAGTGATCAAAATTCTTTGCCTGTACCTTTGTAGGTGCTTGAAAATCACTTTTCTCTATTATTCCAGATAAGGTTGTCTGACTCGTTATTTTGTTAGCCATTATATTTGTTAATTGGTGATACTCAGCCAACTCTCGCATCCTAGCATCCTTGGGAATGATTAAGCTCGGTGTTCCAGCAATCGTTGCAGCAATATTACCATGCAGTCTTGCACCAAAGCTCAAGTCTGCATCCTTCATAAAATCTAACCATGTAGGTACATTCAAGAAGAAACGGACTCTATTGTTCATATATACTGGATCTGACATTTTTATTGGGTACTTTTTACTTACTTCTGCAATGGAAGGTGCTCCTAAATAAGTTAACTTCAATTCTTTTAACCACTGTGGAATAAAATAATGATTTGGATATTCTTCCATCCCTCTGGCAATAAACTCTAGTACCTTCTTTTGTGAACGGCGGGAAGAGTTAACACAGATTTTTGAATCCTTTGTTATTTCGGTATTTCTTATCTGTAATTCTCTTCCAAACGTATACATGGAAGGACAGCCAATCACTACATGATCGATGCCTTCACGGAAACCTAAACGAGTTAAATATTTTGCCGTAATTTCCCCTCGAACACCAATAATAGATGATTTCTTTAAAACGGCTTGGACAAAATTCTTCACATCTTTATCGAAGGGAAAGCCTTCATTAAGCTTTGGCTCAAAAGGAGCTCTTAATCCAACACCAATTACAACAACTGGGATTTTCAATTTATTGATTAGCTTTGTGTACTTTCTAAGGGATGGAATAAATTCATTACGAAAAGCATCTGCTAAAGGAATAACATAGCAATCATAATTCTCATTTATTTCATCTGCTCTTTCTGGTCCGTATGTATAATAGTCTGGAGTAATAATGGTATCTTCTGTCATCAATGTCCGAAACACGCTGAATTGATAGATTAAGTTTCCAATATTCCCACCAAACGTATTATCAATCATCATTTTTGCAGCATCAAATGTTTCTAATGGTGACATACCAGCTCTTATTAATATTTTTTTCATCTATGCCTCTTCCCCACCACTTTTTTTATCGTACCTTCATCCTTTTCAACCTATGTTCACAAGACACTCTTTTTTATATTTTTGACAGGATAGAATGCTTTTAAACCTTGTGTTTAAAACGAATTCCTCAAATGCTTTTATGAATTTAAAAAGCACCACAATGTTCACCTTGGGTGCTTTATCTTTTTTTCACTTGAATATTTTCTAAAGGATTGTTGGTTTCGATTGTCGTAACTAATTTTAGCTAAATACGTTTGCCGCTTTTAATACTAGTTTGACAGATTTTCTATTTAATTGTCCTTCAAGTTTTTTTATTTTATTGTCTTTTTCTTTTACTTTCTTTTTCAATGCAGTAATTTGCGGTGACTCTCCAGAATAGAAATTTTCCCATCTAGCAACAGTTTCTTCTATACTGCATGCACTAATTGGTACTTCTAATGGGAGTAAGTCCACTTTAGACAATCTTTCTTCCAATGGGATACGAACTGGATCATTCGTTTCTTTATAAATATGATCAATCTTATTTTTATTTAGGAAATCAATATAATGATCAAAATTTTCTGCCTGACGTTTTGTTGGCTGTTGGAAATCTACTTTTTCAATCAACTCAGATAATCTTGTTTTTTCATTAATTTCATTTGCCATCACATGTGTTAGCTGATGGTATTCTGCTAATTCCCTCATGCGAGCATCCTTCGGAATAATGATGCTTGGTGTACCAGAGATAGTTGCAGTAATATTCCCGTGTAATCTGGCTCCAAAGCTTAAATCTGCTTGACCAATAAAATCAAACCAAGTTGGTGCATTTAAAGGATAACGAACTCTATTATTTGCATATGTCGAATCAGAAATCTTTACTGGATAATTGTTACTGTCTTGTGCTATAGCTGGCGCTCCTAAATGTACTAATCTTAGTTCTTTAAGCCATTGCGGAATAAAATAATGATTTGGATATTCTTCCATTCCTCTAGTAATGAAATCAAGTACATTTTTAGGTGATAGTCGAGATGAATTCACACAGACCATCGAGTCTTTCGTAATATTTGTTTCTCTAATCTTCAATTCTCTTCCAAACGTATACATAGAAGGACAGCCAATTACAGTATGATCCACACCCTCTTTAAAGCCCAATCCAGTCAAATACTTGGATGTAATCTCGCCTCGTAAACCAACTATATTTGATTTATCTAACACTGCCTTAATAAACTCTTTCACATCTTCATCAAAAGGAAAACCTTCATTTAATTTCGGCTCAAACGGAGCACGAAGTCCCACACCAATGACATAGACTGGAATCTTTAATTTTTTGATTAACTGTGTATACTTTCGTAAAGTCGGAACAAATTCTTTTCGAAACGCATCTGCCAATGGAATAACATAGCAATCGTATTTTTCATTAATTTCATCTGCTCTTGATGGATCATAATCATAGTAATCTGGTGTAATGATTGTATCCTCTGTCATCAAAGTACGGAAAACACTATATTGGTATATTAGGTTTCCAACATTTCCACCTATCGAATTATTGTTTAGTATGTATGATGCTTCAAAAATATCCAGTGGTGACATACCTGCTCTAATCAATATATTCTTCATTTAACTAACCCTTTCTTTAACACAAAATTAAATACATAGAGATTTTATTATTAATAATAAATTCTACATTCCTAAATCATCGAACGCCATTTTATCAAAGTATCCTTTTGAGAAACAATAGAGCCAAAGTCTTATATCGTTTCATCTACTACTAACCTACTTAATAATTACCTAGTATCATCATTAGCACTTTTAAATTTTTTATACTATGATATACCTAATATATTCAATCATTAGAAAGCTAATGATAAATCTTAAACTAATTTGCTTCTGAATCACTAGCATAAAAAACGAAGCTTAATTTATGCTTAAATAGCAAAAAGAAACTAATTTGGTCTCCGTTTTAAATAAAGGCCCATCTCCTAATACCCTTTATTTTAAAAAACTAAACATAAAAAATGGCCTGACAGCAAAAGATCCCATTTATTATTTAGTATGGTAATATTTCCTATTACACTAAATGCCAAAAGTAACTTCTTTGTGTCAGACCCTGATAACAGAGCGTCTTTCTATTTTAAATCGGCAAACTCTCTTGCAATTCTTTCGATTGCTTCTTTTATAATTGGTCTTGGAGATGGAATGCAAATTCGTTGATAAGTAATTCCTTCTTCCCCAAACATACTGCCATCTTCAAGTAGAACATTAGCCCTGTGATAAATACGTTCGTGCACTTCTTCCGGCGTAATCCCATATCCTCCAAAATCCATCCACATAATATAAGTACCATCAGGAATCATTACTTTTACTTTTGGCATATGTTCATCTAGATATTCCTTTACCCATTCCATTGTTCCGTCAATATATTCCTTTAATTCCTCCAACCATTCCTCTCCTTCATTATATACTGCAATCAGTGCAGAAATGGTAAAAGGGGAAGCTAATTGATGGCCCATTGTCTTATTAAAAGTATTGCGTAGCTTCACATTCGGAATAATTAAATTTGTACAGTGAAGTCCGGCCACATTAAAGGTTTTATTGATTGCCGTACAGGTAATCAAATGATCATGATTTTCTGCTACCTTGGCAATGGGGACAAATTTCTGATTACTTCTTATTAAATCACCATGAATTTCATCTGCGATAATTAACACATCATGTTTCACACAAATCTCATTTAAACGAGCTAGCTCTTCTTCTGTAAAAATGCGTCCAGTTGGATTATGCGGATTGCAAAGAATAAATAATTTCGTTGATTCTTCCTTTGCTTTTTCTTCAAAATCAGCAAAGTCTATCGTGTAGTATCCATCTTTATCTTTACATAACGCATTATTTCTTACCACTCTACCATTCCCTTCAATCGCTGAGGTGAAGGGCGGATAAACGGGGCGTTGAATAATTACACCATCGCCAGCCTCTGTAAAAGCACGAACAGCCATATTAATAGCATGAACTGTTCCTGGACTATAAACAATAGAGTCTCTCTCTATCTCCCAATCATGTCTTTTTTTAAACCAATGCTGAATTGCTTCATAGTATTCGTCAGGAAAAATAGAATAGCCATATATGCGATTATCAACTGTTTTATGTAATGCATCTACTAAGGCTTGGGGTACAGGCAAATCCATATCTGCTGTAAATAGCGGAATAGTCTCTTCATCATACCGCTCTGTTAATCCCATCTCCTTAATCATCTTTCCACCATCCCACTTAATGGAATAAGTATTTCTTCGATTTACTACTTCATCGAAGTTGTTTATCAAAGCAATCACTTCCTTTTTTATAGGTCAGTGCACTATCCCCTTACATGCTTTCATTCATTGAGTGACTGTCCCCTATTTTATCAAAAACTTTTTGGCATAAACTATATTGAAATAGTGCTCCTATGCTGAAGATTACTAAACTCATAATTGGGACGTATTTAACTATAACAATTAGTAGTAGGAACACAGCTAATATTAAGAAAGTAGTGGGAAAGTATATTATGGAAAGTAGGAAAGCGTGCTTAACCGCTTTAGCAAGCGAAACTTTATAATGCGAAATCAACGGGAGAATATAGGTTGATGCAAATAAAATCAGAATAGTAACAGCCAATAAAGGAATGGTCATCATAATCTTTAAAACTGTTTGATCCTGATTTAAATAAAATAAATTAAAAAATAGTAAAGTTCCGTATAGAAGCCAGAACAAACCAATGATAAAACTATATTTAAAATTCTCCCTAAAATAATAAACAAAATTTCGTAAGCTGCTTGTATCCTGGTATAATTTCCACTGACGTATTACACTTAACATAGCTGATGTTGCTGGACCAATTGTGAGAATAGGTAGACAGCATATTAACCATAGTATATTCAATATTAATAAATTTGCAAATTTTTCGCACACAGCATAAAACTTATTATTTTCTATACTCATAACTCCTCACTCCCTCTCTTCGATAATTCACTAAATCGATTCTCCTTCTATAATCCGATAATCCAATGTTGCTGATTTTTTGGAGGAAATATATTTGCCATTTTCGATTTTTGCTACTAAATTCTCTACCGCCTTTATTCCAATTTCTTCGACTGGATAATAGATTGTTGATAGCTTCGGCTCAATATATTTTAAAACATCAATACAATCAAATCCCATTAATCCAACGTCCTCTGGAATTCTTAAATGCTTACTTTTTAAATAATTCATAACTTCTAATGCATAGTAATCACAAGCACAGATAACTGCCGTCTTTCCACTACCATTCAACTTTATTTCGTCTAATGCCTTTATATATTCTTGCTCTTTAATTATTAATGGTGTTTCTCCACCCTTTTTTTCTTCCAATGCTTCTAGGAATCCATATAGACGCTCCTCTTGTGTATAAATATTCGCTTCTCCCATTTTTCTTAATGGCGGACATATATAGACAAACTTTGAGTATCCTTTATCTATTACATATTGCGTTCCTTTTCTCATCGCTTCTCTCTCTTTTATTCCAAAATGCTCCCAATCATCAGATACGTAATTAAAAATTGTCACAACAGGAATAGAAAGGCTATGTAAATATTCGTTAAATTTTTTCCCCTTGTTGACAGTAAACAATATAATCCCATCTACCTTGTGATTGGTTAAATATTCTATGCATTCTCTTTCACTAAGTGGATTCTTATTCGTCAATGTAATATATAAATAATAGCCATATTCCTTTGCCTTTAACTCCACTGCATTTAATAACTGTGCAATGGAACGATTATACAAATCGAACAGTACAATTCCTAAAGTCATCGAACGACCTTTCACTAAACTTCTAGCTGTAAAATCAGGACGATAGTTCAATTCCTTAGCTGCTTCTAAAATTCGCTTCTTTGTTTTTTCTTTAATGCCAGGGCGATTATTCAAAGCCCGATCTACAGTACCTGCGGAAACTCCACAGTATTTGGCAATATCTTTTACCGTTACTCTCATCCTTCTTTCAATCCTTTATTAACTCGAATTTTAAATGACTTACAAATACTAAACTCTTTCGATAAGGAAACATAGTGAGCGTTGATGAAAATAAATAGAATGAACAGATGCTTCCTTTATCGCAAGAGAATTACCTAAATTCTTTAGGGATTGATACGACTACTCATTCACTTATTGCCTATAAAACTCTTTTTAAAAATTTTTATCCTTTTACAGATCCTATCATGACGCCCTTATCAAAATACTTTTGAATGAATGGATAAATAATTAAAATCGGAAGAGTAGACACTATAATGACACCATATTTAATTTGATCTGCATATTTCTGTGCATAACCACCAGCTGCCCCACCAGAACCTGCCCCTTCGGAGAATACTTGGTTCGACAATAAAATATCTCGCAAAACAATTTGCAATGGCTGTAAGCTATAATCACGAATATAAATTAACCCTGTAAAAAAATCATTCCAGTGTCCTACCAAATAATATAAACCAATAACGGAAATAACTGCTTTCGATAATGGCAAAGCGATTTTTCCAAAAAACTGAAAATGTGTACAACCATCCATTTGAGCTGCCTCAAACAATTCCTTTGGAAGTGAACTCTCAAAAAATGTTCTAGTAATAATAAGATTAAATACATTCACAGAAAATGGAATAATAAACACCCACATATTATTGATTAAATTTACTTCCTTCATTAATAGATAAGTAGGAATTAACCCTCCACTAAAGAACATCGTAAATACAAAGTAAAACATTAAATATTTTCTTGCTTTGAACTCTTGTCGAGAAAGGACATATGCTGCTGGTAATGTCAAAATTAAATTCACTGCCGTCCCCACTACTGTATAGATTATGGTATTTTTATAACCAACCCATATTCTCGAATCCTGAAATATTTCCTTATATCCAAATAGACTAAAGCCTTTAGGATATAATGTAACTTTTCCAGTAGCAACTAGAGTAGAATCACTAACAGAAGCAATCACGATAAAGTAAATGGGATAAGCAATAATTAAGAGAATAAACACACAAAGAATAAAAATAACAACATCAAAAATAAAATCGGAAGTTGTTTTCCCCTTTTTACTAAAAAGTTTCATCGTCTTCCCTCCTCACTTTGGTCATTTACCAGAGGCTTATATTAGAAGTCTTCTTCGCAATATAATTCATTGCAATTAAGAAGGCAAAATTAATTAAAGTATTAAATAAACCGATAGCAGCTGAATAGCTAAATTGATTGGATATAATTCCTATCTTGTACACATAGGTTGCAATTACTTCTGAAACTGGTAGGTTAAGAGGATTTTGCATTAAGAATATTTTTTCAAAACCTGTATTTAAAATATTTCCCATGCTAAGAATAAAGAGAATTGTCATAGTGGGTACAATGGCTGGAATATCTACATATCGTATAATCTGCCACCTACTTGCCCCATCTATCTTCGCAGAATCATATAATTGAGTATCCACACTTGCGAGTGCGGCTAAATAGATAATGCTATTCCATCCTGCGTGCTGCCAAATATCGGATAATACGTAAACTGGTACAAAGGCTTTTTCCGATGCAAGAAGATTAACATCAAACCCTAAAGCATTAACAAGATGTCCAATGACACCAGTGTTAGGTGATAAAAGAACATTAATCATTCCAACCATTACAACTAAAGAGATAAAATGCGGAAGATAAACGGTTGTTTGTATTGCCTTCTTCCATCGTTTCCAAATAACTTGATTTATAATTAGAGCCAAAATAATTGGAGCAGGGAATCCAAAAATGATGGTAGCTAAACTGATTACAATTGTATTTTTCATTAAATCCGCAAACATATAGCTATTAATAAACTCTTTAAAATAATGTAATCCGACCCATTCTCCACCAGTAATTCCTTTCGTAAAATCATACTCCCTAAATGCTAGCTGAACCCCATACATAGGTATATAGTTAAAAATAAAAATTACCACAATTGCTGGTAAGATCATAAGCCACAGTTGATAATCACGTCGTAAAGCACTCATAAAATTCCTTTTTTTCCTTGTCTTAGGAACTTGTTTATATTTAAACTCTACCTGTTCATTTTCTGTATTAACTACAGCCATTTTCCTTCTACCTCCTTTATCAAAAATTGAGGCGAGGCAGTCATCATTATCGGATAATCTCCCATATGAAGACTGCCGCTGCCCCAATAATATTCTTTATTGATTACTTTTATAAGTGTCGTAATACTTTTGCATGATTTCTAGATTTTCTGGTAATCCTGCTTTTTCGACATTTTTTACATAATCATCCCACTCTTTTTCTACGCCACCTTTTGTAATCCATTGTGAAAATTTTGTCATTGACAAATTCAATAAATTTGTATTATTCAAGCTTAATTTTGAATTGTCTTCTTTACTATATTTAATAAACATTCCTGGAAATAGATCATTTTCTTGATCGATAGCTTCAATAGCTGGCATAAATGGTTCTGTTTGTTCGCCAACAGATTGCATATCTGTTCCTAATTCAAGCTTTAGGCTATCTGCAATATACATTGGACCATTATCAGCAAATGTCGATGTCCATTTCCATGTACCTGGATCCATCTTTTCATCTGCTGGAGGTAGTACTTTAAAGCTACCATCACCGTTATCAGCAATATTAGTCTCAAGAGAACCAAACAAAACTTGCATACTTACTTCTGGATCATATAAGGCATTTACAAATTTAATTGCCGCATCTTTATTTTTTGTTTGAGAGGAAATAGCAACCATATTATTACCGTAGTTCAGATTGTTATAATCATAGCTCCATGTCACTACAGCTGTAGAGTTACTACTTACTTTTAATGGCGCTAATGAGACGTATTGAGGTGATACTTCATTACCAAATCTGTCTGTTAATTCCCACCCGAATGTATAACCAACTTTCGCTTCATCACCTGACCCACGTGCCATTGATTGATATTTAGTATAATCCTGAGTAAATACCTCTTTATTAATGAGTCCTTCTGCATAACACTTGTGCAAAAATTCAATAAGTTCTTTATAGCGCTCATCAATAAAATAATTCTTAACTACTCCATCTTCTACAAAATATCCTTGTCCACTTCCATCTGAGATGTTAATTCCTAGACTACCAAGCAATACATTGGGCTGAAAATATCCAAAACCACCTGTGCCTACTGGCGAGAAGTCCATTGGTATTTCATCATTCTTATCTCCATTTCCATTTGCATCTTCCTCTTTAAATGCTTTTAAAACGGTATATAACTCATCCCAGGTTGTTGGTTCTTTAAGTCCTAAGCGATCCAGCCAATCTTTATTAATAAACTGTCTTGTCGCAGTTGCCGGCCAGAAACGCTGATATTTCGGCAGCCCATAAATGGTGCCGTCAGTTTGTGTTGCCATTACTTTTGTTTCAGGTTTTGCTTCAAACATTGCTTCTACGTTTGGCATACTTCCAAGGTCATCAGATAAATCCTCAAATAATCCAGGAAATTGAACAAAGTCAGCGTCCGAAATTGCATTTGGTCCAATAATTAAGTCTGGTATATCTCCTCCAGCTAAAAGCGTTCCTTTCTTTTGATCCCAATCTGCTGTGACCTCTTGCCATTCTATTTCAATATTTAAATCTTCTTCTAATTTCTGTAACCATTCCATTTTCTCTACCTCTTGAGTTAATGCATGCTTCGTTATGATAGCTGTTAGTTTTTGCTTCCCGTCTTTTGTAACAGTTGCTTCTTCCTCGTTCTCTTTACATCCAGCTAAGACACCTACTACAAGTGAGAAAGATAGAACCCCATATAAGAACTTCTTCATCTTTATTTCCCCCTTTAATGTTTTATTGGTTTGACCATCCTTATTGCCAATGTCAGTTTTTGTTGAGTTATATTCTTAGTAACCACTCCCTATTTCATTATTTATGTAATTGTGAACGTACACGATTTACGCTAAGGTTCACATTGACACTAAGATTCTAAAAAAGAAGCAATTTAATAAATGAATAAGTTAGTAGAATTTCTATGTAGTGGTTGTTGGAAATGTGATATTTTACCTTTAAACAGAAATCAATTTTTGCTGAAGAGGTTGTGTACGTACACGATGATGAAGTGATTTTAGATGTAGTGAAAAAATCTCGATGAATACAAACAAATGATAACGCTTTCTTATAGGCGAGTCAATACATTATCCCTTAAATTCCTTCGACAAATATATCTATCCAATTATCGACAAACTTAAAAATAGTTTTAGAAATCTTGCAATTCACACTATAAAGGCAAATTTCAATCAGCTTGATTTATACCGCCTATAATGTAGATAAAAAAATACTGCACAGATACAGAGACTCCTCTAATCTGCACAGTATAGGTTATACACCAATTAAGCTTTTTTTCTCTGAATAAGATATAAGCTTATACCAGCAACCATAATAATTATACCTGCTAAAATCCAGTTATATTTGTTTGTTGCAGTGTTTGGCAACTTGCTATCTGAATTGCTAATTGTAGTTTTTGTTCCAGTTGAATTGCCGTTAATTACTGTTCCGCCTGTAGCATCAGATGGAGTATCCGTATCTTTATCTGATTCACCATTATTAGATCCGTTCTTCTCATTATTGTCTGTACTAGTTTCTTCATTCACGACAACAATTCTTTCTACAGATGTTTTATTACCAGAAGAGTCAGCAACAGCATAAGTCAGTGTATATGCTCCTACTTTATTTGGATCGACTTTTCCAGAAACGGTTACTTTATCAGTTAAATCGCCATCTGCATTGTCTTTTGCTTTGTAGCCAGGCTCTTCATATTCCTCTCCTTTTGTAAGAGTAATGAAATGGCTGCCTTTTAAAGATAACTTTGGTGCGGTTTTATCAACGACTTTAACGGTACGTGTCGTAGTTGATTCATTTCCGGCCCTATCAGTCACTGTATACGTAATCGTATAAGTTCCCAGTTCAAAGTGAAGTTTTCCAGATACTACTACCTGATCTGTTATGTTTCCATCTAAAGTATCAGTAGCTGTAAATCCAGGCTCTAAATATGCTTCGCCAAGATCTAATGTTACCGTTTCTTTGCCAGAAAGCTTAATTGCTGGTGCTGTAGTATCTTGAACCATTATTGTACGAGTTACTATTGCTTCATTATCATTAGAGTCGATTACATGATATGTTAATTTGTATTCCCCTACTTTGGTTACATCTACGCTTCCATATACCTCAACAGCTTCCGTAAGATTTCCATCGACAATATCCGTAGCAGTATATCCTGGATCTGCATATTCTGTACCGCCCTCTATGACGATTTTTTCTCCACCCTCTAAAGATAGCTCTGGTGCAGTTGTATCCACTACTTTAACTAGTCGAGTAACAGAATAGCTGTTATCACTAGAATCCGTGGCTGTATAAGTTAACGTATATTCACCAGGTTTCGATGTATCTACTTCACCAGTAACTTGTACTTTATCTGTGATATCTCCATCAACATTATCGATTGCAGTATATCCTGGTTCTGTGTAATCATTGCCAGCTTCTATTTCTACAGTACCATCGGTTAAGGAAATATAAGGCTTTTCTTCATCGACTACATGGATTTTCCTTTGAACTTCCCCTGTATTTCCAGCTGTATCACTTACAGTGTAAGTTAATACATATTCTCCTGGCTTCGTTTGAGCAAGTGATTCTAGACCTTTTACCTCAACAGAAGATGTTAAATCTCCATCTACATTATCTTCTGCAGTATATCCCGGTTCTACGTATTCCGTGCCAGCTTGAATAACTAATGGATTATCGCCAGCTAAAGTGATTGCCGGTACTTCTGAATCAACAGTAAATGCGTTAGAGTTCCACTTAATTGTATTTCCTACTGCATCTTTCCCACGCACATGCAGATAATATGTTCCACTATGTCCTTCTAGTGTTAATGTATCTCCATTTTCAAATGATTTCCAAGCATCTAGCTCTGTGACCGCTTTTTTCATTCCTTTTGCGGTTACTGCTTCTACTTCCTCTACCTCTTTCATTTCAGACCATAAGTATTCCAGCGTATCATCATTTGCATCTGGAATATTTACTGTTACCGAAACCTGATTAATTGGCTTTGTCGAACCATTATTTTCTCCAACATTTGGAATTGACGCTTCATTATCTACAGTAAATGTATCTGTTTTTGACACTATTACTTTATCTGCTGTTGCTACCGTTACTTCTAAAGTATATTCACCCGTTTCTAGTTTTTCAGGAAGAGTAAGCTGGAAATTTAACTCCTTCTCTTCTAAATCTGAAACATACTTTTGTTCCTCAGAAACAACTGTCTTTTGCTTCTTATTTAATATTTTTGCCGTTACAGTTATTTCCTTATCTAAAGCTTCATCATCACTAATTACAGATAGATTTAGCGTATTAAAGCCTTCATTGCTTGAATATGTTTCTTTCAAGCCACTAACTTCTACTTTTGGATTATGATTATCATATGATAATTGAAGCTGTGCTACACTATTGTCCTCTGCTTGTGAAAGGACAATAATATTTAAACCATAGTTCGGAACATTCCGTCCAGAGTATATTTGACCTGGATTAGAGTAGTCTTTGTAATCATTAAAGGACGGAACAGCTGGCTGAGAAGATAAAGATATGCTTGTATCATCCAAAGCCAAGTAATCAATATACATTTTATCTGTTTTATTTAAAGAAAATGCTGCATCTTGAATTTGATATCTAGTCGATGCTACTGCTCCGTCAGACCAAGATGCCGTTGCCTGATGAGCATCTACTACTCCCAAAAATCCGTCACCAGGATGATCTCCTACCCAGTTATTGTCATATAAGTTATCTACATACCAAACAACCATCCCTGGATCAAGCGTTAACACAGAGTTACCACTTGTTATTCTACCTAAAGCAGTATCCGCAGCTGCCCAGTTTCTCCATTCAACTAAATAATAATGCTCTGTTTCCTTTAAACCATTGCTTTTTGTAAAACCTTCAGGTGTAAAGGACGCCTTATCTGATTCTGCGTCATCTACAATAGCTTCTACTCCATCAATATTTACAACTAAATCATCTACATATAAACCTGGCATCGCAACATAGCTATCTGTCCAGTAATTAATTTTTAGTTTAATCTTTTTACCTGCATATGTAGATAAATCAAATACAGCATTGACCCATCCATTCGATGTTCCAGTAATGCCATCCCCTGGATTTTGGCCATATCCTTCAGGATCTTGATCTGTCGTAATATTTCCTGGTATCGTCTTCCATCCAGATCCATCATCTACTTGGACAGAACCATAATCCCAGTTTTCTTCAATATCGTAATTAGCATTGAATAACAATTCAGCTGTTGTTGCTTTCGTTAAATCAACTGTTGTAGCAAGATCATTATTTAAATCATTTCCACTTCCACTATGATACTCGTATTGCCCACTAGTTGGCGTGTTAATAACTGTTTGTTTATTAGGAAGAGATACTCTTATTGCATCTGCGTTTGTCCCTTTCATACTAGCTTGGTCGATATTAAGTGTTTTTGTACCATCCATAATATCTTCCAGGCTATATTCTACTGATTTAAACCAGTTAGAATTCGGCCATTTATTTTGCAGATACTCCTTATCATATGGACTAAAACCAGTTGGCTCTGTACCACCTATGATACCTGCCCAGCTTCCAGATGCCATGATTGTCCAGTAATCGGTAGGCGCACCTACACCACCGGCCGTATAATTCGTATCGTATTCATCAGGCAATCCTAAATCATGTCCAAATTCATGGGCAAAAACACCAGTTGCACCATCCTCTGGCTGAACGGTGTAGTCATATGCCGTTATTCCTCCATCCCAGTACGGAACTTCTGCCTGACCTTCCGTACCTGGAATAACAGTAGGCTCCGCTAAACTCCAGCTATGTGACCAAATAGCATCTGCACCAATAGCGCCGCCACCAGCTTCTTCTCCGGTTCCAGCATGTACAATCATTAAATGATCAATAATACCATCTGGTTCTCGATAATTTCCATCACCATCTAAATCATAAAGATCTTCTTTATCAAATTGTGACAGATCAATATTAGGATCATTTGATGCAGCTTCTAATGCTTCTTGTACTAAATCTCGTGGTCGAATGTCACTTCCATCTGCTGTAGGGTAGTTTCCTCCATAATATGCAGCTGGATGTTTCGCAGTGTACCAATCAGATACTACTCCATCAATCGTATAACTTCCACCTGATTGTTCTTCATAAAATGCTTTCACTGAGGTGAAATCTTCACCGTTTCCGCCTTTATAAGTGGAGTCTCCAAATACCATTTTTTCATAGTGCTCTTTTGAATAGTCATCGTATAAAAGAACTGGATTGTCCTGTTCGGTGATGCTGCTGTGCGAATAATCCGGGAAATCAATAAGTAATACTAATACTTCATCTGTAATTACTTCTCCATCCCACTTTTCCTCTACAATAGAATCTGGTGATGTTTTGTTCGCGACAATTTTTTCTTTTTTCGACTCTTTTGGCGTACTTGCAGCTACAGGATCAAGACCTGCCTTCTTTTGAATTCCAGTACGTACTTCTTTCGGATCATCAACCAATGCCTCCGCTTTATCAGCACGCTTCTTTAAATAGGATAATAATTTCTTCTGTTGTTGTTCTTTCGAGGCATTTTTGCTAATGATTCCTTGTTCAATTAAAGATACAAGTACCTTCTCTTCATTTACCATTCCAATATCAAATGGACCACTTGCATGTTTGCTCATAAAAGGCAGAGCGGAATCATCATGAGTATGTAATACAGGGTTGGGCTTTGCTTCCACTTTTTCAACACTTCCAAATAATGGAGTTAAAGAAGTGAAAACTAAACTAGCGGATAATACTGAAGCTCCCATCACTTTCTTCCAATCTATCATTTTAAATCCCCCATTGTTTTTTTAACAGTTTTTTCATGTTCCTCCCTCCTAAGCTGTCACTTTATCATATAATTAATATATAAGAAAATTCCGAGATGTCTGACTACTACTATAGCAAAAACAAAAAAGAAAAAGAATATATTTTTAAGAATAGTTGCTATATTCTTACTTTTAAGCCTTCATTTATTACAACAATATAATAATATTAGTGATAGGGAATAATACTAGAGTAAAAGCTAGTAAGAGATATTTTGTCATTTCAACTGTACTTCTAAAGAACATAGAAAAGGAGCTTTAATTATGGGGGTTAAAAAGGGAATTATTTTATCTATCTTCCTAGTGTTGACTGCTTGCTCAGACGGAAAAACAACGGAATTTCAAGATCAAACTTCCAGCGAACAAACTGGATTGTCTAATGAAACGCAAACGTTAAAATCAGAGAAAGGCGAAAATGATAGAGAGGCTACTGTTCCAGCAAAAGATGATTTTGACTTTCAAGATGAGGATAAAAATGTATTAAGTAAGATGGAGGCATCTATTTCTTATACACAAGAAGAGGAAAGACTAAATTTTATTTTTCAAGTAACAAATAATGCCAAGCATCCTTTTACTTTTCATTTTGATACCATGCAACAATATGCATACACTATTAGAAAAGCAGACGGAGAAGTTGTTAAGCAGCTAAAAAACGAATCCGATAAAAAGCTGCCTTCTACTGCTTTCCTAAAGCCTGGAGGGGCTGCAATATATGATTTTTCAGTAAAAAAGTTACCACTTGGTTCTTACACGATTAATTTGGTATTTCTCTCCAAAGAATTAGGATTGAAGAAGTCTTTCGATTTTTCTGTAGAGTAGTAGTTAAATGTTTAAGATAGCAACATGCTTATGAGCCAAATATTTCTTTTAAATCCCTCACAATATCCCCCCAATTCAGTGGGGGGCACAATTATCTTATTCCCAGCTATCTCTTCATACTTTAAACGAATGGAGGGCTGTCCCCAGCAAAGTTTCCTGTGTAGCGGCTGGAAAGATTATCGTTGCTTTGGTTCCTTTATTTACTTCACTTTGAAAACTCAATTTTCCATTATGACTTTCAATTATTTTATAACAGGTCATTAAACCAAGGCCTGTCCCTTTTTCCTTCGTTGTATAAAACGGTTCTCCAAGTGTAGAAATTCTTTCATTAGGAATACCTACTCCTTGGTCAATGATTTCAATCGATATATTGCCATCTCCTATGGACGTCCCCCTTATCGAGATATGGCCACCTTTTGGCATAGCTTCAATAGCATTTTGCAAAAGATTAATAAACACTTGCTTTAGTCGCTTTTCTTCACATAAAATCATCGGCATATCCCATGCATACAATTCTTTAATCTGAATGTTATGTAAACTCAACTGAGTATGTATTAATGTAACCACATCTTCAATAATATTGCGAATATCTTTAACTAAGAAAACATCAGCTGTAGGCTTAGCGAGAAAAAGCAATTCTCCAACAATGCCATTAATTCTTTCAATCTCTGACAATACAATCTCAAAATATTTATTTTGAGGATTTTCTGATTTAGAAAGCTGAATAAATCCTTTAATCGATGTAAGGGGATTTCTTATTTCATGCGCTATCCCTGCAGACATCTCTCCCAAAATCGCTAGTTTTTCCGATTTCTGCAGTAAATTCATTGTTTCTTCTTTGCTAACCGTAACGTCCTTTCCGATAGACAATACTGCTTTTTTGCCATTTAGCTTAACCGCTAAACAAGATGCTTCATAGAAAAAAATACTTCCATCCATGCGTTTCATTTTATATTCACTATGGGAGAGTGGTTTCTTTTTTTTCGTTGCTATCTTTACTCTCATTTTCCAGCGTTCTATATAATCTGCCGAAACAAATTCTCCAAATGACTTATTGATTAGTTCTTCTCTACTCGTTGCTGCCATCATTTTAACAGCTGCATGATTGACATAAATCAACCTATCGTCTGTTTGTGATTGGATGAATATGGATTCAGGTAACGAATCCATTAGGAGACGATAACTTTCTTCACTATCCTTTGCTTTCTTTTCATAGTATTTGGACAGATCATATCTCCAGCCAACAATCCATGCTAATATCGTAAACAGGAAAAAATCGATGGTGAAAAAAGGATCATGATTAATTACAAATTGATAAGTAGTAAAGGATACAGAGATTAATACTAATGTAATTTGTCCCCGTATTTGTCTATTACGATTCCAAAGCAGCACGGTCATTGCCCCTTTAATATATAATTTCCATACGCGTTCGTTTTGATGAACACCTTTTCTCCTATCTTAACATTTTTACCCATTAACTTGAAGTGCATTTCAATGATAGAATAATAGATTACTTATTTTATTTATTTCCAATCGTCAAGTATAATTTAATAAAAGAAACTTTATAAAAAAGAGGTAAAAATGGTAGAAATTTTTAAAATCATAGCTGAAATTGTTAATATTCTTCACGATATTATTATGGAAGTTGCCGCTATTCTTGGCTGGCAAGCTACAGACAAAGATTTACATTTATGGATTATTGGTATCATTGGGATTATTGCCTACTTTATTGTTCAATTTATCTTTAAACGCTTAGCAAAATGGAGCATTAAGAGCATTTCCTTCATTTATACTTTTACGCTCATCCTCGTATTAGTATTTGCCATTGAAATCCAACAAGGGATTACGGGACGGGGAAATATGGAGTTTGCAGATGCAGTCGCAGGAATTAATGGATTTCTACTTTTTTTCGGAATATATCTAGTAATTACTTTATTTATTAAGGGAATTAAAAAAATTTCTCCAAAAAGAAGCAATCAATCGGACAGTAACAGTAGTTCACAGGAAGATGATACTAACAACCTGTCCTCTCGTCAATCGCGCTATCATAAATAATAGTTTTGTAGAAACTTTTTATTATTTCATTGTTAGGAAGGATGCCTATGGATCACTTAAATGCTTCTAGTAAAGAACAATCAAAGCTTAATTACTATCTTCTCCTTGTTATCATTTTTGGCGGGTTCCTTATTTTCGGTTTGTCAGAGAATGTCAAAGGACCCGCCATTCCTATTATTCAGGCTGATTTCCTTTTAAGTGAGTCGCAAATAGGATTTTTGCTTGCTATAAACTCCCTAGGTTATTTAATTGCCTGTACATTTACAGCTGCCCTTGCAAATAAAATTGGCATTAAATGGACCGGCATTATCGCTTTTGCATCAATGGTTCTCTCTGGAATTTGTCTTTATTTCTCTGAAAAATATTTTGCACTTTCTTCCTCCTATTTCCTTTTATACATTGGAAATGGGATGCTGGAAATTGGACTTGGGATTATGGCTGCTCGTATTTTCACGAAAAACACGGGCTTTATGATGAACCTTGCACACTTTTTCTATGGCTTAAGCTCCATGGTGGCACCGATAATGGCATCTTGGATGATGAAATGGACAATCGCTGGGGGAGAATTAGGCTGGCGAGGGATGTATTTTATTGTATTGTTATTAGCACTTTTGCCTATTATTCCTTCTTTTTTCGGTAAATTTCCAGAAGAAGAAATAAATGAAAACGAGACTGTTTCTTATCGTTTTTTACTACGAGATCCCGTTGCCTGGCTTATCGTCATGATTCTTTCCTTTGGCGTTGTATCTGAACTAGCGGTTGGAGGCTGGTTAGTTAACTTTTTAATTAAAGCGTATTCATGGAATGTAGAAGCAGCTTCAGGTATGCTATCGATGTTTTTCCTATTTTTTATGCTTTCTAGACTATTACTTGGTCCATTAACAGATAAAATAGGCTATACACTGTCTATCATGATTTTTGCTGCTTTTTCTGGTATTTGCAGTTTTGCTGGCATTATCGTTGGAGAAAAAGGAGCTATTCTTTTTGCAATTGCAGGAATCGGCATCGCCCCCATTTATCCAACTGTCATGGCATTGCTAGCAAAAAGATATCCAAAGGGAACTGGTACTGCCATTACCTTTACGGTTACATTGATGGGAATTGCAAGTGTACTCGGAAACCTGCTGATTGGAGTTATTATAGATGGGATAAATCGTTTATTCTATACGGATAACGGTGTCATTGGACAGCAGGCAGGCTATGGATTTATTGCATTACTATCCTTACTTTGCTCCATTTGCTGTGTCCTTTTATACTATTATTTACGCAAGAAGAAAGAGATTATTTAATAGCTGTTTGATGCAGATTTGATCTTGAAAAAAATAGACTTTATTGTAATTATTGTTATGGTTAGTAGCAGGATGACCAAGCAACATCCAATGTAAAAAAGAAAGTTTGGAGAATATCCCCAATGATAGAAGAAATATATAGATACACCTATTAGCACTGTGAGAAATATTTCAAAGAGAAAAGCTGTAATCAAAAAAGCGAGATAAGGATAAATGATTCCTTTATGGTTTACATAAGTCAGAGTCACGCCATCCCAAAAGCGATCTGCAAATCTAGCAATGCTCAATATAAGATCCATCTCCTTTGAAAAATTTATTTATTTTATACTAAACTATGAATACAGCTTTCAAAACATACCTATTCTTTAAGGGAAAAAAAGTACATATACTTGCCCTTAGTCTCCTTCATCAATTACTTATGAGAGAGACTATAAAAATTCAAAAACCAAAGAGGCGTGTTCCCACAAAGAAAACACGCCTCTTTTAAAGTAATGAAAAATAGTTGATATTTTATGACAACACCGATCTTCGCAATTTAGCTTATTCTCCGCTGCCCTGATTTCGCCGATATAAATCTCTACTCTTATACCCAGACGAAAGAATGGCCATCATCTCTGCTTTCCTTTTTTCTCTTGTTTCTTCTTGCTTTGCACTATATACATATCGCGCCCAATCCTTCCGATACCCTGGTGTTAGGGATTGATAAAAAGCTAGTAGCTTTGGAGAATCTGTTAAATCATTTTCAATATCTCGGATTTTATCTATATAATCATCTACACGCTGGCTTGCTTTTGAGGAGACAGTTTCTTTCTTGTTTTTTTCTTCCTCTTTTAAACCAATCACTGTAAAAACATCATCCAACCCAACCATTCGAGCAAACTTTATCGTACTTTTCCCAACATAACCTTCTGAATCTGTATTTAAGCCTTTAAATAGTTCATCACGGTGAATATAAGTGGGATAAACTTTATTTCCTTTTTTCGGATATGCTAAAAAGATATACCCCTTCTTATTTAAGGATTCGTTTCGGATAATCTTTTCGACTAGTTCTCGCATTTCATCCATATCAAGTACAAATGCGAATATAGCATCATATTTGTTTTGAAGCTCGGTATCATACTCTTCCAATCCTGGAAAATAATCCGTTTCATTTGGTTTATTTAGTATTGCAATTTTTTTATATTTTTTTAAATTTAATTTATCAACAATTGTTTTTGACATCATTAATCACCTCTTATAATCTTTCTCCTCTTTCTTTCTAATTGTATAATCTAAATACCCTCTATAAATAGAATCAATAACAGTAAATAATCCAAGCAAGGATCTATGTTCAATATCAAAATGCTGACCTAACTCAAATGATTCATAATATATATTATATGTAGATAATGTTGCTAGATGGTTGTTATTAAAAGAAGTGATGGACAGTGTAGGAATGGATTTCATGGACAATTGTCTTAATTGGCCTACTATATTCTTAGCATCTCCACTTAAAGATATAACTATTACTAGATCTGTTTGCTTCATTTTGGATAGAAGAAAATCAAATTCTGTTTCTGCAGGTATAATGTATATTTTCTTATCATTGGAAATAAATTGCCGGGACATTTCATCCAATGCATTTCTTTGTCCCCAGCCACTAGCAAATCCATATATTGTATCTGCCTTGCTAATCTGCTCATAAATCACTTCTGTATGAATATTTTTATATAGCTTTCTCGTCATCTCTATTTCTTTTATTTGCATAGTAA
The DNA here is from genome assembly GCF_031978665.1 of Niallia sp. Lineage (NCBI taxonomy): Bacteria > Bacillati > Bacillota > Bacilli > Caryophanales > Bacillaceae > Niallia > Niallia sp. Next base: position 28,515 of record NZ_DALZDK010000003.1, read on the forward strand.
AATAATCTAGATTAGTCTCAAGTTGTTTAGGCTCATTTTTCAAAAAATACTTAAACTCACTATAACCGCTAAAGCCTAATTTTTGAGTCATTCTTAGAATAGAAGACTTGGAAATATTGCATGCGTCGGACAACTCTAAAATGCTCATTTTCTTACATTCTTCTATATGGTTGAGGACATAGTTTATGACATATAAATCATTTTCAGATAAAACATCATAATATTTATTCATTAAGTCTTTAAGCATAACCAATTTCCTCCCTTATATTTATTATAAGGGATAAGCGATTATTGAGAAAACATTTCTAAAATAGAAAAAAAGAGTGCTAGCTAACACTCTTTTTCCTATTCTTTAATTCAGCTCTGGCCAATACTCTTTGTTCACTTCAATTAAATCATCTAATATCTGTTTAGCTACTCTAGCATTTGGTACTGTTCTAGATAAGGTAATGGCTTGCCATAACTTTTGATAGGAATGTTCTTCCCAAGCTTCCACTACCAATTTTTCTACAGCTACTTGTTGCTCCATTAATCCTTTTTGGAATCTTGGAATATTTCCTTGTGCTAATGGTTCAGGACCATTCACGCCTACGATACACGGAACTTCGACCATTGACGTTGGGTCAAAATTTTGGATTGCTCCATTATTTTCGACAATTAAAAGCATTCTTTCTTGAGTATCATATGCGATTGCACGCGCTAGGTCTACGATATAGGAAGCATGTTCATCTATTTCTAACTCTGAACCTTCTGTAGAACCTAATTCTGCTATTCTATTACATTGAGAGAAGATAAATTTTTCTCTACCATCCATAACCTGATTCGCTCTAGTATAGGTAGGATCAGTATGCGCTACCTCGTCTTGAGGATAGAAGTAATATTTTAAATACGTATTAGGTAAGGTGTCTGGATCAACCGCATACACATCTTTTGCTTTTTTAAAAGTAGATTGCCAACTTTCATCTGCATGCTGCCCTTCATTTTTTGCTAAATCATAGCCATATTCTTTTACATGTTCTTTCAATTTTGGCATTAAATCATTTCCTTCTTTATCACGAATATCTGTCCACCAGCCAAAATGATTCAATCCATAATAGCGAATAGTCATATCCTTTCTAGATGGGAGTCCTACTATCTTTGCCATCAGATTTTCTATTCCTATTGGCATATCACAAATATTAAGGATTTTTGAATTAGGTCGCAATTTTCTCGTAGCTTCTGCAACAATGGCAGCTGGGTTTGAATAATTTAACATCCATGCATTAGGCGAATATTTTTCCATATAATCTAATATTTCTAATACGCCTCCAATGGATCTCATTCCGTAGGCAATTCCTCCAGGACCACATGTTTCTTGACCAACTACGCCATACTTTAATGGTATCTTTTCATCCTTTTCTCTCATTGCATATTTTCCTACACGAATATGCGCCATCACAAAGTCAATATCACCAAAAGCTTCCTCTGGTTCTGTTGTTGCTAAGAAAGAAATTTCAGGAGCTTTTTCTTTGATAATTACTTCACACGCATCTGCCACTTGCTGTTGACGCTCTTGATCATTATCATAAAATTTAATTTGTCTAATCGGAAATTTATCTAAGTTTTCAAGAAGCATTAATATAATCCCTGGAGTAAAAGTACTTCCTCCGCCTGCAACTGTAATTGAAAATTTTTTCATATTCTCTCTCCTATTCTTCATTTTTCAATTTTTCAAATTCTTCTCTTACTTGAGGTACTGATAAACCTACAATTACCTGAATTCCTTTATTACTCCTTACAACACCATGGGCCCCACCTTCTTTAAAGGCTATATCAGGCATCACTAGAGTTGGATCTTTTACACTAATTCTTAATCTTGTTGCACAATTATTTATCGTTTCAATATTTTCTGTTCCACCTAAAGCATGAAGAAATATCTCGGCTTTTTCTCTATAACTGTTCTCCACAACAGTTGCTGCGACCTCATCTTTTTCCGTGCCTTTTTTCTTTTCTTGATAATCTTTCTTTCTATATAATTTAACCTCTTTATCATCCATCTCTCTTCCAGGTGTTGCAAAGTTAAACTTCAGAATGAGAAATCGGAAAACGAAGAAATAAATACCGGTAAAAATTAACCCAATTACAATTTGAACTACATAAACATCCCAATGATTACCGAATAACGGAATCCAGTTTTTCGACATTATTTCAATCAATCCGCCACCCATATCTCCTACTACACCGAAAGTATATAGCACTGCTGATAAAGTAGCCGCAAGTACAGCATGCACGGCAAATAACACTGGCGCAACAAAGAGGAAAGTGAATTCTAGTGGTTCAGTAATCCCCGCTAACACAGCTGTTAAGGTAGCCGGGATTAGAAGAGCTGCTACCTTCTTCCTTTTTTCCTTCTTAGCCGTGAAATAAATAGCTAATGCAATACCTGGTGCTGCAAACATCTTGGAATTTCCGTATAGTCCAAAGCCACCCGCTGGAAACATTGTTTTTAATGATTCCGTGCTTTGTGCAAAGCTGCCAAGATTCCCCATCCAATATTTGACGATACCTTCTTCGACAACAGCTGGCCCAAACATAAACGGTGTATAAATAAAATGATGCAACCCTGTTGGAATTAACGCCCTCTCAAAAAGATGGTAAAACCAAACACCGAATGTTCCCGAACTTGCTAAAAATCCTTGAAGGGAACCGATTCCAGATTGAACAATCGGCCAGATCCAAGCAACAACAACTGCCATTGGAATCATCATAAAGTAACCAAGAATGACAACGTAAGCAGACCCTTGAAAAATCCCAAGCCATTCTGGTAATTTCTTTTCAAAATACTTATTATGAAGCCATACAGTTAAACTCGAAATTAGAATAGCTCCGATAATTCCTGTATCCAATGTTTTTATTCCAGCAATGAGCTTCATTCCGCTTGTACTGCCAACGTCTTGACTAAAATTAACACCGAATGTTGGTCCAAAAAATTCTAATATACCTGAAAGGAAATAATTAAAAGTTAGATACACAACAACTGCTTCCATTACAGCTCTTGCATTAGCTGTTTTAGCTAATCCAAGTGCAATACCTATTACAAAAAGCAATTCCATCTGATTAAATACTGTCCATGCTCCATTTTCCAAAATAGTTAGGATACTATTCCATGTGGTACCTTCATCTGCTATACTTCCGACAATTTGAGGATTATTTAACATAATAGTAATGGCAAGTACAATACCCGAAAATGCAAATAAAAGTACTGGTGTAAACATCGCTCCTCCAAACCGTTGAAGCTTTTGCATCATATGAATCACCCCTCTTTAATTATTTTTCAGTATTTTTTCACTTCTACTTATATTTAAACATCGCATGAAAGCAGTTTCAATAATACTCAAGCACTTAGGTAAACGCTATCATTTATAGATAAACGTCCCAACTAACGGGAAAATTCCCATAAACAAAAGAATAATAGACTAATTGAAAATAAATAAGAAAGAAGAACACGAAGTAATCATTCAACACTATCCCAACTTATTTTCAAATGACCAATTGCAAAAACAATAGCTGCTATTCCTAACCAAATAGAATGCCCCCAAATAGCTGTTGTGAAAAAAATACAACAAGGCAGGATTGCTAATGGGATTGGTACAAACAGAAATGACTTAGTCAAAAAGCGGTACTCTCGGTCATTTCTTACATACCTTATCCAAAGAAGATAATACAAAAGGAGAAAAAGAAAGGATAGAATCAACCAACTATCTATTACATTTACTGGATTAGTAGTAATAGTTAATAGAAATAGGCAGCCTATTTGTCCTAATCTTTCAAAAAAATTAAAGATCCATGGGGTGCTTTTCGTTTTAATTGGTATATTTTTCGGCGGAACAAAGATAATAAACAGGATATTTGGTAGAAGAAGTCCAATAGCAAGAACAAAACCTATAGGAGACAAAGAAAACGACATAGATAATCCTCCTTTTAGTGGGAACAATTTGATTTTATTATCCTTGTTTTTCTTCTCCCATACAACGAAAAAAGGAAAGAATCTTTTACGCTAAGCGGCTTTCTTGCTAATGGTTACAGAAAATCATAAAATAAGAAAAGTATATTTGAAGAGAAATCAATTTTTTAGAAGGAGTTGCTTATAAATGGCACAAACTTTAAAAGGAAAAGTTGCATTTATTACAGGTGCTGGAAGAGGTATCGGCAAAGCTGTAGCGATTGCATTAGCAAATGAAGGAGTAAATGTTGGCTTACTTGCACGTACAGAAGAAGCGTTAAAAGAAGTAGTCACAGAGGTAGAAGCACTTGGGGTCAAAGCTGCTTATGTTTCTGTTGACGTATCTTCCTTAGAAGAAGTAAATCAAGCAATTACCACATTAACTAATGAGCTTGGAAAAGCAGATATTTTAATTAATAATGCTGGTATTGGAAAATTCGAGTCCCTTTTAGAAATGAATCCTGAAGAATGGAAGAAAATCATTGATGTAAATCTAATGGGTCCATACTATGTTACACGAGCAGTTCTACCACAATTAATAGAAAAAAATGGTGGAGATATCATCAATATTTCTTCCACAAATGGTTTAAATGGTGCTGCAACTTCTAGTGCTTACAGTGCTTCTAAATTCGGTCTAATTGGAATGACAGAATCATTGGCACAAGAGGTACGCAGAAACAATATTCGCGTTACTTCCTTAACACCAAGCACGGTTGCCACAGAGTTAGCTGTTCAAACAGATTTGATTAAAGGCAGTGCAGAGAAGTACATGCAGCCAGAAGATATTGCTGAACTGATTGTTTCTCAATTAAAATTACACCCAAGAATCTATGTAAAAGCAGCTACTGTTATAGGAACAAATCCTTTCTAGAAGTTACTAGAACATAGCAAAAAGGAAGAAAGATGCTACTAATTTTTATAGCATCTTTCTTCCTTTTCTTTATTATCGGTTATTCATATCATTTGGATGTGGACCTTTTCGTCTGTCTCGGTTTAGCTCATTAATTTGTTTCATTTCCTCATCAGTTAATTCAAAATCAAATACTTGGAAGTTTTCCTCAATACGTGATGGTGTCACTGATTTTGGAATAACAATTGTATTATTTTGCAAATGCCAACGCAGCACTACTTGAGCTGGTGTTTTCCCTTTTGACTCTGCAATTTGTTTGATGACTTCATCTTGAAGAACCTCTCCCCCTTGATCGAGCGGACTCCAAGCTTCTACAAAAATATCATGCTTTGCACAAAATTCTTTTAGCTCTTTTTGCGCTAAGTACGGATGACATTCTACCTGGTTTAAAACAGGTTTTACTTCACATTCCTTTAAAATGCGCTCTAAATGCTCGATTTCAAAGTTACAAACACCAATTGCCTTCACTCTGCCATCTTTATATAGCCTTTCTAATGCCTTATATGTATCAACATATTCATCAAATTGTGGAGTTGGCCAATGAATCAAATAGAGATCAACATAATCAAGTCCTAATCTTTCCAGGCTTTCATCAAATGCTCGCAGCGTATTCCCATAGCCTTGATCACTATTCCATACTTTTGTGGTAATAAATAAATCCTCACGAGGGATAGAAGACTCATTTATAGCTTTTCCAACGCCTTCTTCATTTCGATAAACCATCGCTGTATCAATGGAAGTATAACCAGCTTTAAAGGCATTCTTAACAGCAGCAGTCGCTTCCTCATTTGGCACTTGCCATACTCCAAATCCTAATTGAGGCATGTTCAATCCGTTATTCAATGTAACAAAATTCATCTTCCCACACTCCTTTTATTGAATTCTCTTTTAGTTTAGCGTTAGGAAAAATAAATTACAAAACAAACGGTTTCTCTCCATGCAAAAAAGAGACAATCTTAAAGATTATCTCTTACCTCTATCTAGTATCAATTTCTTCGATTAATAAAATGTTGTAACTTTTTCAATTGGTAATCTGCTAGTATTGAAAGCTGGTGCTGCTGCTTTACCAATCGCAATGAGTGTAATCGGAAATTGATTTTCAGGCAAATCAAAACGCTTTGCAAACGCTGCTTTATCAAAGCCTCCCATGACAACTGTATCATATCCACGCTCTTTCGCTAATAAGAGAATTTGCATGGAAATTAATCCCGCATCATAGCTAGCGATTTGAGCTAATATTTGTTTTGGTAGATTTGGGTATAAGCTTTGTGTATTACTAATCGTTCTGTCTGCAATAGATTGATCCATATATCCAAGGGAAACATTTTGTTCGTATATCTCCTCTACGTTTTTATAAGCCTCTGTTTCTCCTAGTACAGCAATAATGGCGGAAGAATCCTCAATTTGCGCTTGATTATTTCCAATAGCTCGTAGCTCTTTTTTGATTTCTTGATCTTGTATAACAATAAATCTCCAAGCTTGTAAATTACTTGAAGATGGAGCACTCGTCGCTATTTCTAAGATTTCTTCTAATTCCTTTTTATCAATTTTGAAAGTAGGATCATAGGTTCTAACTGATTTACGGCTCTTCATAACTTGTTCTAATTGTGACATATTATTCCTCCAACTATCTAGTTCATTGTATACAACAACTAACTTACCATTAGTAAGTGAAGATTGTCAAAGATGATGATTTATTTTTTCTCCATGTGACATAAGTTCCATTAATAAAAGTTTTATTAACAAAATAAATTACTAAGCATACAGATAGAATTAGGTTCTATGCTGTCCTTAAAAGGGGGCTTTTTTGAGCTTATTTCACATACACACAAAAAAATTTTATAATAATTTTATTATTTTGCAAACTTAGCTAATGCCTTTAATAATAAGGGTTAGAATATATTCCATAAATATCCATCACCTTTTTTCGACAGTCATCGTGACCAATATTATTTGACAGGACCAATATTTTTCGAGATAATCGAAACCATAAATTTTTGGGAGGGGTTGCGTGAATATTATTGAAACGTTAATTGCAAGTGGAAATGCGGTACTTTGGGGGTATGTATTAATAGCCGTCCTGCTCGGGCTAGGGATATATTTCACCATTGGATCGAAATTTGCACAAATCAGGTATGTGAAAGAAATGTTTCGCTTGCTGAAAGTGAAAGAAAGGCCACTCGAACACACAGAGAAAAAGCAAATTTCTTCTCTACAAGCATTTTTTGTAGGGGCAGGTACTCGAATTGGTACAGGCAATCTTGCAGGAGTAGCCATTGCCTTAGCAATTGGAGGACCTGGAGCAGTATTTTGGATGTGGATGGTAGCTATTCTCGGAAGTGCCAGCTCGTTTGTGGAGAATACATTGGCACAAATCTATAAAACAAAAGATAATGGACGTTACAAGGGTGGGCCTGCCTACTATATGAAAAAGCAGCTGAATAAAACGTGGATGAGTGCACTTTTTGCTGTGATGATGATTCTCTCATATGGTACTACCTTTAATGCCGTACAAAGTAATACAATTGCTGTTGCTTTAGAAAACTCCTTTGGCATTAGTCCCATTATCGCTGGTATTGCTTTGGTTATCCTTACTAGCTTAGTTGTATTTGGCGGTATTAAACGTATTGCTGATATTTCATCTCTCATCGTTCCCTTTATGGCCTTTGGCTATATCCTCCTTGCAGTCTTTGTTGTAATCACAAATATTACTGAGATTCCTCATGTTTTAGCATTAATTTTTAAGAGTGCATTTGGTATGGAACAAGTAGTTGGCGGTGGAATTGCTGCGGCTATTATGAATGGAGTAAAGAGAGGTTTATTCTCCAATGGAGCTGGAATTGGTGGAGATCCAATTGCTGCAGCGACTGCATCTGTATCTCACCCAGCAAAACAGGGATTTATCCAGGCACTTGGTGTATTCTTTGATACTTTGCTCGTTTGTTCTGCAACTGCCTTTATTATCCTAACTTCTGATGCATACGGATCAGGTTTAACAGGCATTGAGTTATCGCAAGCAGCGATGGCAGAGCACTTTGGCTCATGGGGTGGATTATTTTTAGGTATTGCGATATTCCTATTTGCCTTCACTTCCATCATCGGATGCTACTACTACGGCGAAGCGAACTTACCGTTTATTAGTAAAAGTAAGTTTTTCCTAAACTTCTATCGAGTATTAGCTCTTGGGATGGTAATGTTTGGCGCAGTAGCGAATCTGCAAATCGTATGGGACTTAGCTGACTTTACGATGGCAATTATGGCCCTTGTTAACTTAGTCGCTATTGCGATTCTCGGACCAATCGCCTTTAAAGCACTTGATCATTATATGAAACAACGAAAACTCGGAAAAGAACCTGTTTTCTATCGAAATGATATTAAGGGGCTAAAAGGAGTAGAGGCTTGGCCGTTAAGGAAGAAAGAGTCGATTAAAGAGGTTGTTTAAGAATTTCAATTGATTTATGGATAATTGGGCTAGGCTGCCATATTGGCAGTCTGGCTTTTGTTTTGGGAATAAATTTGGTTTTTGGATCATATCTCCTTTCGGTTGGATCATATATTTACTTTTTGGATCATAT
>NZ_DALZDK010000003.1:37081-186165 GCF_031978665.1 Niallia sp.
TTTTTGGATCATATCTCCTTTCGGTTGGATCATATATTTACTTTTTGGATCATATATTCATATGCCTACACAAAGGAGCACCACCTTGCTGGACCTTTTTACACTAATGTCCCCCTCTAAAAGAAAAACGCTCAAAATTTGAATAATGCTTCTCTCCTAAACATAATTTTTACTACGATCACATTATGTAAGGAGAATCTTTTATGAATCAAAACAATAAATGGAATGAAATTCAAAGCATATTAAAAAAATGCCATTCTGATTTAAAGAAAATAGAGAAAAATTTAACCACTTTAGAACAAGTTTTGCAAATATCAAAGAAAAAAATACACTAACTTCTTTTAATGGTTACACTCGCAAGTTTTTTCATTTCTACATAAATAGAACCTCTATAGCATTGGATCTCTGACTGTAATGGACTTGGGAGGATAAATATTTTATCCTTCGCCATCTCCTCTTCTCTTTGAGTCCCCATAAACTTGGCATGAAATATTTTTTCCAGTAGATCTAGCTGTTTGATGAGTTGCTGTTTTTCCAGTAAATCTAGTGTCCCTATTTGGTGCCAATCTTTTAAAATAGCTATTATATTCGTTAAATAGGAATGGCCTTCCTTCATATCCTCGACTTTTTTTGTATTAGCATAGACTATTTTTTTGTAGTTTCTTCTATTATATATGGTGTATTTTATATTTTTCGTTGCTGATTGAAGATCCTTTTGTGTAGTTTCTATTGCTTGAAGCAAATTTTTATTTAGTCTATCTATTTCTCCAGCTTCTTCTTTGCCTAAATCAGAATCTATCCAAGTTGAAATATGATGAAGTAAATCAGCATATTTCTCTGTAAGCATTTCGTAATTTTGGGAAGCCTTCCTCAGCGAGTTCGGTGGAAAAATAACTAATTGAAAAAAAACAGCAATGATCGACCCGATAAATGTCCCAGTAATCCGATCCATACCATAATCTCCAGCATTTTTTTCTAAGGCAAAGACTAATAAAATCGACAAAGCAACTTGATGAAGGATTACTGCATTTAATTTACAGGCCATCGCAATCCCTGTTCCTACTAAAAGTAATACTCCTAGCATCCAGCTAGTCAGCGGAACATACTGTATGATAAAGGTTGTCATTACTACTCCAATGATGGTTCCCACTACTCTGCGGAAGGAAAATTGGACAGACTGATCAAGAGATGGTTGTAAGCATAGAATGAGTGATAGCGGTGCTAAATAAGAATGACTTAAGCCTAGAAGTTTAGATACTTGATAAGCGATTGCTGATCCAATCGCTATTTTTATGACTAAAATCGTTATTTCATTCCATTTATTTGTGTTCATACTAAGTCCTCACTATAGCTGATTTTTACCACTTTAGTATAAGCATCCTCTCAATAAAGCATGCAAAAGGCAGACCCATTAATCGATTAGAGTCTGCCTTAATACTATTAAATTTCCACTAAATATGTCTTAATCTCATATGGTTTTATATCAAACCTTAGCTTTGTGCTTTCCTGTTTCTCATCAATTGTTTCCTCCATGAGATTACATTCCTGCCACGCTTTTATGTGGGCATCTGACGTTAACTCTACCTTACCTCTTTTTCCCATAAATTCATGTAAACGAACAATAATTTTATTTTCATCCTCGGCCTTTTTGACCGCATCAATCATACAATGACTGGATACTACTTGGAATAACGAGAAATCTTTGGATTTTAGCTCTCCTTCCATTCCTTTTAACGGCTGATTTAAATCCCAAGCATGTTGGACGGTTTCCCCTTCTCTCCAATCACCTTCATGGGGCAAAAGCGAATAAGTAAAAGTATGTGTTCCTTGATCCTGTAAATAATCTGGATAAGTACCAGATTTAATTAAGGAAAGACGCATCGTTGAATCTTTAATGTCATAGCCATATTTACAATCATTTAAAAGGCTTATTCCATAGCCATGCTCTGATAGATCAGCCCATTGATGTCCAACTGTCTCAAACTTTGCATAATCCCAGCTTGTATTCCAATGTGTCGGTCTTTGTACATTTCCAAACTGAATATCATAAGTTGCTTGTGTTGTGCGAACCACTACTGGAAAGGCAACTTTTAATAGCTGATGCTGTTCATGCCAATCAACCTCTGTCTTAAAGTCAATTCTTGGGCTTTCTGAATAAAGGATAAGCTCCTGCTCTAATTTAGAATGATGATAGGTCCACGTAAATCTTATTACTGCTCGCAATGAATTATTTTCAATAATTTCGATACTTACAAGTGATGAAATTTCTTGATGCTTTTCTTGATAGAAAATATCAATATCCCAAGCTTCCCATCTTAATGGCTTGTCTTCAAATACTTGAAGTACATTTCCTGCTTGATTGTCTTTTAAAATCTCTCTTTGTACTTTTTTATCAAAAATACGGATTAATTGCCCTTTTTCATTCCAGCGAATTTTATAAAAAGGCGTTTCAATCCCCGATCCATTCATCACAAATGAGGATTGCTTATTCATTTCTTCCTCATTAATAGATGTAAATAAAAGATTAGCTAATCCATGGGATGGAACATCCTCCAATTGAACAAGCCATTTCCCATCCACTTTTTCAGCTTGAAGTACTTTTTCTTTTTCTGATAGCCACTGTCCTTCTTCCAGTCCTGGCTTTACTGGAATTTCTACTATTCCAGAACGTGTCCAAGAGGAATCATTTATCACTGTATAATGGAAGTTATTTTTATCTATTAAGCTGTTAGAAACTTTCCCTTGGGCTTCATATGCTAGCATTTCTGCTTCCTCATATTCTAAAATGCTATCTTCATACACTTCTCGAATGGAGGAGCCTGGAATGATATCATGGAACTGATTTCGTAACAAAATAGTCCAGCCTTTATGAAGCTCGTCCTGTGGATAAGAGGACCAATCCTCAGTAAACACACTAGCTAATACACTAAGTAATTCTGTTTCCCGATACAATAATTCCTTTTTCCGATTGCTTCTTTTATTATACCCTTGACTTGTATACGTTCCTCGATGAAACTCTAAATAAAGTTCTCCATCCCAAGTATGGACATACTCCTCTGTACTATTTACTTTTTCATGAAGTGCCTCGAAATAATCGCCAGCTTTTGTCGATTTCACAGCAGGGAGACCAGGAATTCGGTCAAATCTTCGACGCATTTCCAGCATATCTCTGTTTACTCCGCCTCCGCCATCGCCATAGCCATACGACATGAGCAGATCCTGCGTAATATTTTTATCTTTATAATTATCCCATGCGCCCTGTACAACATCTGCCTGCATTTCGCCATTATAATCATACGCCCAGCCCCTGCTGTTCGGATAAGGAGTTGTAACAAAATGAGTCAATATGTCCGTCCCATCAATACCTCGCCATTGAAACGTATCATGTGGCATTCGATTATACTGATTCCAGCTAATCTTCGTCGTCATAAATGTCTCAATCCCTGATTTTTTTAGTATCTGTGGCAATGACCAACTATAGCCAAAGACATCTGGTAACCATAAATATTTACTAGTCACACCAAATTCTTCTTTTAAGAACTTTGTCCCATGCAGTAATTGACGGACAAAGGATTCTCCTGAAGGCAAGTTACAATCAGGCTCGAGCCACATCCCACCTTCTGGCTCCCATCTGCCTTCTGCCACTCTTTCTTTCAATTGAGCATAAATTTCTGGATAGTCCTCTTTAATATAGGCATATAGCTGAGGCTGTGATTGCATAAACAAGTATTCCGGATATTTCTCCATTAAGCGAAGTACCGTTGAAAAAGAGCGTGCTGCTTTTTCTCGTGTATGCTTCAAACGCCACAACCACGCTACATCTATATGTGTGTGACCAATTGCATGAATCGTTACAGCAGTATGTTTATCCATTTTATCTAGAGCAGTATTCAAATAATTATTTGCTGTGCTTATAGATTGATAGAATACGTCAGAACCTGGCTCTGTCCAATCTACTTCATAAAAAGCGCGATTTAAAGCCGTAAGAAGAGTTTGATATTCCGGACGATTTTCATCTAAAATATGTATCGTTTGGATCATTGCTTTTGCCGTATAGTATAAATCATCTGTCGCTTCATCGAGCCATCCAATCTTGGCCGTCTTAATCTTATGCTCTTGGATACGCGGCACTCCGCCTCCTTCTAAGCCAGACCATAATCGAAAAATCAAGCTGACATTTGTTCCACAATGCGTTTCATTTAGAAACACTTCGCGATGGTTAGCATCTACCCCTTGATACGTTTTTTGATTCACATATAACAATGATTCAAAACCTGAATTTGTTCCACCATCCGTAATCCCAAAATCAAAATATCCTAGTACTTGTCTATCCTTCCAGTTAGCAGGAATCGCTACTTCGGTCTTTAACCAAGCATACTGATCTCTTCCTGACCAATTATCCCCAACTTTAATGGTTGTCCATTTCCCATTTTCCGGTGGTCTCGCACCGATTTCACCATCTTCGTCTAATCGCATATAAAATGACTCTATAAAAATGGAATCTCGATAACGATATTTTTCTAGTTCCTTGACTCTTGCATCTAATTTCTTCTCTGTCCAGAACATATAAACCCTCCTTGTAAGATAATTTCTAAAATTTCGACTACCTACATTATCTTATAATAAGAGTGATAGTCAACGGATAAATTTAAGGGGAGGGAAAGAAAAATTTTATTTGCAAAAAGAAATCTGTTTTATGCTCCTACCAATTATTAAATAAACGCAACAAGCGAGGTTGTTGTTGGAACAACAATTGCAATCCCTTTACCTAAAACCTCTCTTTTCTATGTAAGATATACAACCCCAGAAATAGGATTAACCTATTTACTAGGGCTTTTTCATTGTATTTACCCTTTTCTATCATCAAGCATTAAATTTGAAATGTTCCTATTTGAACTCAATTTAGTTGCATATGAACTATACAAACTTGATTTCGATTGCCTCAATTCGTTTACTTTGACCTGTAGTACCGGCTTCCTCTCCATTTCTTTTCCAATCTGTCCAACCTTCATATTCCACATGAACCCTATATTGAACATTTAAACCTGTGACTTTTAATCGAATAGCTTCCATACGTAATCCCAATCCGATTGTTCCAATTACTTCACCGTTTCCTCTTATTGCTGTCCAGCCCTTACCTTGAATATGGCCTTGCATTTCTAATGCGGCGTTTGTATTTTCCAATCTAACGGTTAACGCTTCTAGTCTTTTGGACTCGCCAGTTGTTCCTGCTGTTTGACCATCTCTTTTCCAGCCTTGCCAGCCAACGCCTTGTATATGTGCATCATAAATAATAGATGGGGCAGACGAAGTAGTGGTAGTAGCGACAGGTTTTTGAGCTGGTTGAGTTGATTGAGCTGGTTGAGTCGTTTTTACTTTAAGATTAAATGCTTTTGCTATACCTGTTACATGTCCACGGGCTATCGCGTCTAACACATCATTTCTTTTAAGCAAATCAGCATCTGCTTTCGTATCAATAAAAAGGTTTTCCGTTAGCATAGCATTCATATTACTCTCTCTTAATACATGAAAATTAGCTGATTTAGCTCCACGATCAATGACACCAAAAGCTTTCAGTTCATTCATTACTGCTGCATGGATAGCGGCTTGGATTTTCCCAGCATTGCTTGTTGCAGATAAAGTATTGTAACGGTAATCCTCGTAGCCGGAACCTCCTCCTGCATTAATATGAACGGATAGAAAGAAGTCTGCTCCCCACGTATTAGCTGCATTCGTACGTTGCGTTAATGATAACGTTGTATCAGTAGTACGACTCATTCTTACACTGACGTTTTCATAACTTTTTAATAATGTTTCTATTTTCTTAGCAATAGTTAGTGTTAATACTTTTTCTTGTAATCCATTGCCTACTGCACCTGAATCAGTCCCACCATGTCCTGCATCAATAAAGATTTTCACCATTCTTCTTCACTCCCTATTTTGGTGTTATATATTATTTTATGAAAATCGCTGTCATCTGTGCCAATCGCGATATTTAGGGTCATTACACCTTGCAGTTAAGCGCTCCTATCAATAGTTTGAATGATCCAATAAAAAAAGGACTCTCTACTAATAATGAGAATCCCTTGGTTTATTACTAATAATTTTTAATGGTCATTTAAACTTATTCCCCATTCCAATTGCTTATCGTATCAACTAGACTATGAAATGAGGAAACCATTCCCATCTCTGCCGCCAACCGCCATCACTCTTACTTCAGGTCGCCCGATCGAGAAATAATTAATATTTGCCTTCCTTGCTTCCTCTAATGGAAAACAATTTCGTCCGTCATAAACAAACGGTACCTTCATCTTCTCCTTAAAGACCGTTAAATCAATCGTCTTAATTTCATCCCATTCAGTAAAAATGAAACAAATATCTGCCGCCTCAAGTGCTTTCTCCGGTGTTTTTTCATAAACAACTTCTGTAGGAAAGAGTTTTTTAAAATTTTCTGCTCCTACTGGATCAAATACGTGTACGCTCGCCCCTTCATTTAATAATAAACGTACATTTGGGATAGATGGAGCTTCTCGTAAATCATCTGTCCCAGGTTTAAAGGTAAGCCCTAATACAGCCACTTTCATCCCATGGAAGGAAGCAAATTCACTTCGAGCTTTTGAAATCAGCTTGAATTTTTGTTTTTCATTTACCTCTATCGCAGCTTTTACCGTCCGTAATACATAGCCTTCCTCTTCAGCAAGCCAATGCAGAGCTTTCGTATCCTTTGGAAAGCAAGAACCGCCATATCCAATACCTGGATTTAAGAATTTTTTTCCAATGCGTCCATCATAGCTCATCCCGCTAGTAACATCTTCAATATTTGCTCCAACTGCTTCACATAAATTGGCAATATCATTGATGAAAGAAATCTTTAACGCAAGGAAATCATTCGATGCATATTTAACCATTTCAGCACTGCGACGGTTCATTGTTAAAATTGGCTGTTTAAATGGCTCATAGATAGATGTTAATAGTTCCTTTGCTCGCTCACTCTCTACCCCAATTACGATTCGAGAGGCGTGTA
Source organism: Niallia sp. (assembly GCF_031978665.1). NCBI lineage: Bacteria > Bacillati > Bacillota > Bacilli > Caryophanales > Bacillaceae > Niallia > Niallia sp. Next base: position 44,106 of record NZ_DALZDK010000003.1, read on the forward strand.
GTGTATCTTTAATCGCACTTCCTTGTGCAAGAAATTCTGGATTAGATGCAACCTCAACAGCAACTTTATGTTTTAAGTGATTTTTTATATAGGTTTCAACACGGTCGTTCGTCCCTATAGGAACCGTTGATTTAATCACAATCAAACAATCACGAGTAACACTTTCTGCAATTTGTTTTGCCACTTGAAATACATAATTTAAATTAGCTGAACCATCTTCATTCTCCGGCGTTCCTACTCCAATGAAAATAATATCTGAATGAGCATATGCCTGTTCATAATCTGTAGTAAATGCTAATTTCCCCGCGTTTGAATTTCTTTCTATTAATACATCTAGTTCCGGCTCATAAATTGGCGAAATCCCTAAGTTTAAAAGAACAATTTTCTCTTGTACCTGATCCACACACGTAACCTGATGACCAACTTCCGCTAAACAAACCCCTGTTACTAAACCAACATATCCTGTACCTGCTACTGTTATATTCATCCTAACAATCTCCTTATGTAAAAGATTACAAAGTGCAAACATTGATATTGCACAGATGCCAAAGACCTCTCTACTTTTATACAAAACACACGATTCTACTAGTAATAATAATAGTTTACAGGTTTGATATTAGGTCTCTATTTATCCTTTTTATAGTTTTGGTAAAGGAATGTAAATTTTTCATTATCAGTTGAAAAGAAAATCTAAATAAAAATGCCGATTCTTTGCAAAGTAGAATCGACATTTTTTTCTAATGCTTATAATTTTATTAAGGCAATCCTAAATGTTGTTCCATGTCCCTTTTTGCTGACAACAGATATTTCCCCCTTCATATCTCTAATAATTCGATACACCAAGGTTAAACCAATACCTGTTCCTTTATCTTTCGTGGAATAATACGGGGTTCCTAGTTGCTTCACCTGTTTACTCGTCATCCCGATTCCATTATCTTCGATTTCTATATAAATTTTTTCACCTAGGGTATACGCACGGACCGTTAAGACACCATTCCCATTCATTGCTTCTACACTGTTTTTCATCATATTAATCATCGCTTGCTTAAATTCATTCCTCTTCCCTTTACAATATAGATTATTAGGGATGACAGCATCGATTATAATATTATGGTTGTTTGTATAAGAGGTCATTATTTCAATAATGCCTCTCAGTTCAGCTGTAATATCCAGATGATTTTCTTCTTCTTTTGAAACAGGTTTTGCCATCGATAAATAATCACTGATGATCATTTCTGTACGTGCCAATTCTCCTAAGGATATTTCAATATATTTTCTTTGTTTTTCGGACAAATTGCTATCCACACGTATTAGTTGCAGAAATCCTTTTACAGACGTCATTGGATTTCTTACCTCATGTGCAACAGATGCAGCTAATTGGCTTACCGCATTTAATCGTTCTGCCATTTGAATTTTTTTCTGATTAAGGATTTTCTCCTCATTATATTGGACCATGCTGATCACGATAAATAATGCTCCCCAAGTAGTAAACGTATAAACCAATACAAAAGGAAGCTGGGTTAGTTGATCTGTTATGCAAATATATATAACTCGTGTGAAAGCGCATAGCCAATAAACACCTATAATAATTTTCCATTTTTCTCTAAATGTAAGAGCTACCAATTTATTTTTTAAAATTAGAATGATGGCGCCCACAATGGAGTAATTTACGATATTTATGTAAAAACCATTTCCTATCATAAAAAATTTATATCCGATCAAAATCATGGTTAATAGGATACTTGTCCTTAAACCACCATAGACAAACGCTAATAGAATGGGAACCACTTTAAGATCGTAAAAAAAACCCTCTTCCATCTCAATTGGATGTACCATAGTAAATACAAGCATCATAAATAGGATGAAAGAAAAATTTGAAATTAATTTTTTTCGTTGTGAAATTTCTTCTTTACTAACTAATAGATACCAAACGATTGGTAAGATAATCACTAATAAATGATAAGATAATTGTTCGATGGTAGGAAAAGCTAACAATTGTAGAAACCAGCCCTTCTAAGTAGTTTAGCTACATTATTATTCGAGCCTGTGTCGCTAAACTCCTTTTTTTGCTTCCGAAAAAGATATTCAGTTTTAAAAATTGTATAATGAAAAGAAAGATATTTATTCCAATACATAATTAAGAATTCTTCTTCCAAGTAAAAAATAAATATCTTAAGTGGATATAAGTTGGAAAGGAGACAAACAAAATATGTTTAGAATTGGCAGTATCTTTGTTCCGGTTACAGACTTAGAGAAAGCAATCAAATGGTATGAAAAAAATCTTGGGATACAGAAAATTGATGAGTGGGAAGATGGGGCTGGCTTTTATTTTTTAAATGGTTCAACTCAACTTGCATTAATGAAAGTGGAGGAACGTCAACCTACTGAATTTGCAATTAAAGAGAAAGAAAAAAATGTTTATTTTAATTTTATCGTGGATGATATTGAGGAAGCATATCAATTTCTGAATACAAACGAAGTGGAAACAACTGCAATAAAGGATGTTGGTGGGATGAAATACTTTGATTTTTTGGATTTGGATGGAAATCTATTTAGTGTTGTTGATGAACCAATTGATTCACCATTCCACTCTGCAAATATTCAAAAATTACAGAAGCATACTTTTTAGCTTTTTTTATAAAGTAAAGCCAGCTTATGTAAAGCTGGCTTTGCTTAATCTTCTGTTTTATCGCTTTGATCTTTATTCCGCTTATTTCCTTTGCTGTTATCTCCGCTGACACTCGATTGATTTCCTCTCGGTGAGCTTTGATTCTTGCTGCCATTATTATATTTCTTTGTCATCTTCTTCGCGCTCCTTTCTATTTACCCTCTAATAGGGTTTCCAGATGGAGCAACGAATAATATGGTAAAAAACAACAAAACAAAGTAGAAATTCGTTATCTGAAACGAGTTGTTAAGAAATGACAAACTCCATCTTCATCACAGGTTAACTCTGTTACTTCTGCAGCTAATTCTTTAATGTGGTCTGGTGCATTTTGCATGGCAACTGGCATGGAAACATATTGAAGCATTTGGATGTCATTATCACTATCTCCAATTCCCATTGTCTCTTCCACTGAAAGGTTAAATTTCGCTAACATTTGCTCAATACCAGTGGCTTTATTCACATTCGCAACCATTACTTCTACATTATGACTGGAGGATGTAGAAGCAGTAAAATCCACTTCTTTTCTTAATTCCTCTAGCACCTGTTTCCATTGATTAATATGCTCTTTCGTTCGAGCAAAAAAATAGAACTTCGAAAACTCTCTCCCCTCAATCGAATCCTTCCAAGCAATTTTTCCATTAATCGCTTCTTTTCGAGAAAGCCATTCATTAATTCCAACACTTTCAGGCTTTGGCTCTCTGATTTCATGTATAATATACTCTTTATCCTGTTTTAATGTCATTCGAGAGGCACCATATGGAAAAAGCTCGTAGTATACTTTATACTCCCTTGCCTTTTCAATAATTGTTTCCACCAATTCTAAAGGTAAAGTATGCTGAAAAACACAATTTGTCCCTACGTATCCAGCCATGCCGTTAGATGTAACATATCCATCGACTTCAAATCCCTCTGGCACTACGGATGCAATTTCGTCAAAGGATCTTCCAGTTGCTATAAATACGAAGAAGCCATCCCTCCGTAAATCATCAATAATTTCCTTTGTCTTCAGACTTACCTGGTTCTGATGATTCAAAATAGTACCATCCATATCCAGGAAAATAGCCTTTGGCTTTTTTAACAAAATAATTCCCCCTTTAACAATCTCACTCGCCAGTATACACCTCGTTACATTTTTGCTCAAATATAGATGATTAATATGGAAGGGTTAAACCTAATTATTAGGCTCTTAACAATATACTTTAGGGAAAGCTGTTTTCGTAGAGTTTGTTGCTATACCCCCGCAGCCTAAAGGAAAAAGCATGTGCTTTTTTCAACACATGCTTTTTCCTAAAGAGGATTACTCTTCTTCTCGATTTGTAATCCTAAATCTCAACAATAACCTTATAAACCAATACGCTACATAAACAATCACTAAATCCAAAAGGAATAAATGAAAGGCATTTACTCCTCTATGAAATACTACTAAGCCAATAGCCTTTTCAATATTAGCAAATATAAAGGTATAGATGGCACTTAATAGAAGGGTTAGTATATAAAAATTCTTCTTATGATTCGTAGCATATTGATATACTAACATAAATCCTACTGGAAGAAAGGATCCTGTAATATTTAATGCATTAGGAAGCATCGGAAAAAGAAAGTACGTATGTGTTAAAAAGTTAGCTCTACTAAGCGCAATATCTATGTAGGCCCATAGTAAATGGACAGTATAGCCAAAGAATAAAATTTCAAATAATCTTCTTCTATCTACTGCAAAATACAGGATGATTAGTGGCAAGAATAACGAAACTAAAATCAGCCAAAATTGCCATGTAGCAAAATCAGAATATTTATCCCAATAAGAAGTATATAAAGAATGCAATAACCCATTTTGTTCATAAACTTTTCCCCAGTATTCCTTATAATCCAATTCATTCATCTCCTACTTAAAGTTTCCATTATTAAAGATAGTGATTTAATAACGTTTCGCCTTAAATAGTTTGTACAAACTATTGGTAAATACTCATAAAAAATGGAAAAGTGTTCTTTCGGTTCAACTAAATAAGAGCTAACTTGTTAAAATTTTTAATAAAAATAAAATGACCAAGTGCATAGTGCACTTGGCTTTTTAAGGGTATAGATAAATTTTCCATTAGAGCTCTGATTTCAGCTTTTTTATATATGGGGGAATTACATTTTCACGGCTGCAATTGTTGCAATAGTATTGTTTTACCATGTCATCACATAAGTACGTTTTTAGCACAAACGCTGGAATACGTTGAGGCAATCCACAATGCTGGCAGAAAAATACGTACTCAACCTTTTTCTTCATGGACCTCACTCCATTCATTCATTTTCCATGCTTACTTGATTCCATTGCTACTTTTCTTCTATTATAATCCAAATATAATGGCAGCACATGATGAATAGTACATAATTTTATGCAGCTTTCATTGAGAATATTAAGATATCAACACTTTTAATGGAAAGAATGATGCCCAACACTTCGTTTGTTGGGCATCATTCTTTCCATTATTCGATTTTATTCCTACTCTCCCATTCTTCTCTTAAAATCCCCATGCGAATAGAATCATAGTATACGCCGTTATAGTAGCGACACTTTCTCATCCGCCCTTCCATCGTCATCCCCAGTTTTTCTCCAACCTTTATCATTCGCTCATTACCTGACCATGTTGTATATCCGACACGAACTAATGGCATTTTTTTAAATAAATGGGCGATCCAAAGCTTTACCACTCTTGTTCCATATCCACCGCTCCAATAATTTGGATTATAAATAACAATCCCCATCTCTAACCATTTGGATGGCTCATGTTCCCAATAATATCCAACAGTGCCAATCAGCTCTTCCTCTACGGTAATGGCCCAGTAATCGTCTCTTTCTAAGTATCGTTCTTTTTTTGTTAAAAACGCTTCATAGCTTATCGCTTTATGCGCATAATACGGAGCATCCCATTTTTTCCATTCTGGTGCTTCCTCTTTGAATGCCAGCGTCCAAAGAGGATGGAGATCCTCCTCTTTTATTCGTCTTATTGTTAGTTCTTTATCCTGATACAATGATCCCAACTCCTCTCTTTATTTATCATCGACTATTTCTTTCTAATAATCAATTGGTAGTAAAGGGCTAATTCAACTATCTCTTCCATGCTTCCTCAAAACACAATCAATGAAATGTAAGCATTTTCATAATTGTGATTAACTAGTCTTCCGTGAATTTTATATTGTGTATAATGAAATTAACGGTAACGTAATACAAGTAATATAACAACAGATATGGAGGTGAAAACAATGAAAAGTGAATTAAATGAAATTATTTTTCATCTTTTAGTTAATCAAACTACTTCCTTGACCATAATTGAAAAGGATATTCATGATAGAAAGATTTCTCCAAAAGAACAAATCTATTTTATTAATAAATATCTGAGCGCCAATCATATACCACCGATAACCATTGGATATGACGACCAAGTAAAATTAAAAAATGAAACAAGAGAATATCTTTATCATATTCTTAAATCATCCAAATTTATAAATCTAGATTATTTATCTCCAGAAATAAGGATGAGCTTAATCATACTATTACTACTTACGGACTCATCTTATTATTCGTTACAAGACTTAGCTGACTTTGTTGATGTAAGTAAAAATACGTTATTAAATGATATCAAAATAATCAAAGAGCGAGTCAAAGGCTACTCCATACAAGTTGAATATTCAAGAACAAACGGATATAAAATTATTGGCACAGAATACAATCTTCGCAAATTGTTAGTTACGGAATTAAAAACGCTCCTACTCCATGATTTTGCCATCCCGCTACTAGAAAAAAAGCAGTTTATTTATCGTAATGACCTTTTCTTATTAGAACAAAGACTGCTAAAAGTTGAAAAAACACTTAAAATATCTTTTACCGATGAGCAAATAGAACATCTTCCGATTATATTAGGGTTCATCATAAAAAGAATAAAGGCATTTAAACGTGAATGGTTTTCAGAAATAAACGGCTTTAACTTAGAGAATACACGAGAATTAGATATATTAAAGAATATTTTTTGGGACTTAACAGATTTATCCGAAAGAGATAAGCTTTATCTTTCCTTACAAGTTTTATCCTCTAATATGCTTGAATCAGCATTGGATTTATCGCGAGGAGAGGACTTACAGTTTGCAGTCGATGAATTTTTAGATGTGGTAGAACAAAACTTAGCAATTGATCTTATTCGAAAAAAAGAAATGAAGGAAAAATTGCTCGTACATTTAAGACCTGCCATCTATAGATCTTGGATGCGCTTAAATGTTCAAAACACTATTATTGAGCAATTTATCGAAGAATATTCTTCTCTATTTACCATTATTTCCAAATCTGTGTTCCCACTAGAAAATTTTGCTGGAAAACCTTTTTCCAAAGAAGAAATTGTCTATCTCGCAATGCATATACAAGCTTGGCTGTATGAAACACAGGACGAAAGAGATCACATTTTTACTGCCATGGTAGTCTGCCGCAATGGTACATCTGTTTCTAAATTTCTATTAGAAACATTAAAAGGTATGTTCCCAACCTTCCGATTTCTTGGGGCCTATGCAGAAAGAAATTTTAAAAAGCATGAAGATGACGTTGATTTTATTTTTTCTACAGTACCCTTAAATACGACTAAAAGAATTGTTATTGTTCACCCTGTGTTAAATAGGGAGGCTCGAATTGCACTTAGAAAACAAATTAGAAGCAGCATAGAGAAAGACATAAACCATAAAGCGAAGGAGTTAGTTCATCATATAAAAAAATACTTAAATACAGATGATTATGAAAAAGTTTCTAATAAAATAGTAAACTTTTATCAGGAAACGACAGAAGAGCCAATAGTACAGAGCAACTTAGAAGATACAGATCAGTTATTTACCTTTCATCCTGAAAATATTTTGTTTACTGAGGATGAAATGAGTTGGAAGGACGCATTGCTTGTTGCTCTTGTACCAATGGAGAAAAGAGGCTCCATTACAGATGGATATACAAATAAAGTCATCGAATCATTTGAAAATGACAGTAGTCGAATGATGATTGGACCATCTGTTTACCTTCCTCACGCAAAGCCTTCCGAAGGAGTTTTAAAAGAAGACTATAGTATATTGGTGTGCAAACATCCCATATATATGCCAGATGGGGAACTAGCCAAAATGATTGTTGTAATAGCTCCTGAAGATAACAATCATCATGTTCCCACTCTTTTAGCACTTAATGAATTATTTTTAGATAATCAGAAGTCAGATATCCTTTTTCAGGCAACTCATGCACAGGAAATACTGAATGTGTTAAATGAATCTACTGAAAAGGAGGTGAAATAAATGCTTAAAACAACCGGATTAATTAAAGAAGAACTAATTTTTACAAATCTAGAAGCAAAGACATCACAAGAACTCTTTTATATCATTGGTAATCAACTTATTTCTCTCGATTATGTAAAACCAACCTTTATCCAAGCCATCATTGAACGAGAAAAAGAATATCCTACTGGATTAGCATTAGAAACATTTCATGTTGCAATTCCACATACAGATCCTGTGCATATTACAAAGCCATTTGTTGCAGTCGCCAAAAATCAATATAAGCTGCCTTTTATTCATATGGGAACAGATGATAATGTAATCGATATTGATTGCTTCTTTATTCTTGGCATTACGAATCCAAATGGACAAATCACCCTTCTTCAAACTTTGATGGAAAGGTTTAATAACCCTTCATTTGTTGAAAATCTTAAAAATTATGATAAAAAAGAGCTATTTGCGTTTTTACAAACATCTATTTGAGGAGGAAACCAAAATGAAAAAAGTAATCATTGCTTGTGGTTCTGGAGTTGCAACTAGTCAAACAGTAGCATCAAAGGTTAAAAAAATCCTTGAGAAAAATGGAGTTCGAGCAAATGTTGAAGCCGTTGATATTAAATCTCTGGACTTACATGTCAAATCAAGTGATGTCTATATCGCGATCACGAAGGCAAAGAAACAATATGATATTCCGACTTTGAATGGAATTGCCTTTCTAACTGGTATGGGTTTGCAAGAAGAAACAGATAAATTAATCTCCCTACTAAAATAATATGAGGTGAAACAAAATGGATGCAATTCAAAGTTTCTTTCAATATATATTAGACTTTGGAGCAGCAGTATTTGTTCCATTACTTATGATTGTTGTTGGTATCATCGCAAGAATGAAATTCCGAGAAGCCTTAAGTTCTGGAATCATTTTAGGGGTTGCCTTTGTCGGGATGGGAATTGTGATTGGATTTATGCTTGATGCTCTAACACCTGCCGCACAGGCATTGGTAGAAAAAACAGGAATTCAGCTCAATATAATAGATGGTGGTTGGACTTCTATGGCAACCCTTGCATGGGCCTGGCCGTTAGCCTTCTTAATGTTTCCTTTGCAGATGGTTGTAAACGCTATCTTACTGTTACTTAATAAAACAAAAACTTTAAATGTCGATTTATGGAATGTTTGGGGCAAAATTTTAACCGCTGTATTAATTATAGGAGTAAGTGGTAATGTCATTTTGGCCTTTATAGTTGCTGCCATTCAAATGATCGTTGAATTGCTTTTAGCAGATGTTAACCAAAAACAAATTGAAAAAATCACTGGAATTCCTGGAATTACATGTTCACATAGTATGATGATATTTGCTGTATTTCTTCTTCCCTTCAATTGGCTATTGAGCAAAATACCTTTCTTAGATAAACATGTCGACGCAGATACATTAAAAGATAAACTTGGCATCTTTGCAGAGAATCATGTCATGGGATTTATAATCGGAGGATTATTGGGGGTTTTTGCTGGATATTCTATTCAAAATACATTAATGCTTGCCATACAGGCAGCAGCTGCATTAACCTTATTCCCAATGGTAGCAAAATTATTTATGCAAGCCTTATCACCACTGTCTGAAGCTATTTCAGATTTTATGAAGCGTAAATTTGAAAATCGCGAACTGTTTATTGGGCTGGATTGGCCAATTTTAGCTGGTAGTAATGAAGCTTGGGTTGCAATGATTCTAATGGTTCCAATCACTTTAGTGTATGCCATTATTCTACCAGGAAATAATATCCTTCCATTCGCAGGTATTATTAATATTTCCTTAGCTGTACCAGCTCTGATTATTACGGGAGGCAACTTGCTACGTATGCTTCTTTTAGGTGTTATCACAACACCGATATTCTTATACGTTGCTACTGGTTTTGCCTCTACCATTACCAAATTAGCAAATGATACTGGTGCAGTAACAGTTCAAGATGGACAATTAATTTCTTGGAGTACACTTGAATATCCAGTGTTCCGTTATATCTTTGCAAGTGCAACAGGTGGTAGTATTTTGGGGATTATTATGGTAGTCGTTTGGGTTGCCTTATTTATCGCTTACTACAAAATGATGAAAAAAAGAACAGAAAAATTTGAAAAGGAAGAAGAACAAAATTCTGCGGCCTAACAAAGAGGGTGAAAAAAATGATTTACACAATTACTCTTAATCCGGCTATCGATCGTTTAATTAAGATAAAAGGAACATTAACAAAAAAACTAACCAATCGTGTTCAAAACGTAGAATACGATTTAGGTGGAAAAGGGTTACATGTCTCTAATGTATTAACAAAATTCAATATTGAGAACGAAGCACTCGGTTATATCGGGGAAGTAAATCAGCAATTGATGGGGAATATATTAGCTAAAAAAAGCATCCGTCATCATCTTCTCGTTGAAGATGGCGCTTCAACGAGAGAATGCATGGTTGTAATGGATGACACCAATGCAGGAAGTTTGATGATAACAGAAAATGGCTTTCATGTATCTGAAAAAAGTCATTACAAACTAATTGATTTTCTCAATCAGTTTGTAACAAAAAAAGACATTGTTGTTATTGCCGGCTCTATGCCGCCTAACTACACTATAGCACAACTGCAGGAAATTATTAATACCATTAAGAGCAAGAATAGCTTTATCGCCTGCGATTTATCAGGGGAAGCACTTGCTGCGGTTGTTGACATGGGGATTAATTTTATCAAACCTAATCAATACGAAGTGCAGGTACTTTTAAGAGATACAAACACTACGCTTATTCAAAAAATAGAAGAATTAGCAAGACTAATAGATTATGTAGTCGTTAGTTTAGGAAAAGGTGGAAGTTATGTTGCGCATAAAAATGCGATTTACCATGTTAGTTCCCCTAGCGTTCAAGAACAAAATGATACAGGCGCAGGAGACGTATTTGTAGGAACATTTATTGCTCAACTAGTAAAGGGGAAAGACCTTCAGACTATAATGAAATATGCTACGGGATGTGCTGCCTCAAAAGTTACTAAACATAATTCTACTGATTTTGATGTCAAAGAAGCAGAAAGCTATTTTGATAGAATTTCCATAAAAAAATTAGGGAGCGATGATTATGTTGTATCGTAAAGAACGAGAAGATTTATGTAAAGTTGTCAAAACGATGTTTGATCGTTTTGAGACAAATGCAGCTGGCGGGAACGTTAGTGTACGGATGAATGAAAACCATATTATTATGACACCAACCTTAATGTCACAAGCTAAACATTGTAATTTAACTCCAGAAGAAATCTTAGTCGTCGATATGCAAGAGCAAAAGATTGAAGGAGATGGCAAAATAACTCGAGAAATCAATATGCATATGGCTTGCTATCGGGAGAAAGCGGATATCGGCTGCGTCCTTCATGCACATCCAAAAGAATCAATGGTTTTCGCGACGATAGGTATGGATCTTCCTAATTTAACAGAAGCTACTCAAAAGCTCGGTCACATACCTGTCTTACCTTTTGCACCAGCTACATCCATGGAATTAGCGCTCATTGTTAAAGAATATGTGGCAAATTTAAAGGATGAACCCATCCCTAAAACAATGTTATTAAATAAACATGGCATTCTTGTATTAGATAAGTCACTTCGAAAAGCATACGATATGCTTGAACGCGTCGAATATAATGCATATGTTGCTGCAAAAGCGCTGATTTTCGATGCATTAAACATTAAAAAAATGGATGAAAATAAAGAATATCAATACAATCTAGAGGAGTAATAACAATGAAAGCAAATATTCAAATATGGATTTTCATTAGTGCCATATTATTAGTCTTAGGTTATATTTATTCTTCCCCATCCATCTCGATATTTGCATTAGTAGCTGCAATAATTGCCTATAAACAATACAAGAACGTTTAAGGAAAAATAGTCCTCGTGGGACGATTCTTTTGATTCCATTTAAAAGGAATCAGAAGAACCGTCCCGTTGTGCCCTTACGCTTCCAAAAAACCGTCCCTATATACCCAACAAATAACCCTAATAGTACTCCAATACCATCGATAATAATTGCGTCTTGCCAATGGCCTGTTCTGCCTGGTACGAAGCTTTGGTGCCATTCGTCTGATAGTGCATAAAGAAGTGTGAGAGTACCGCTTAATACATACACCCATTTTCGTTTTATTTTTGTGTGCATAAGCGTTAGAAAAAGAAGAAGGCATAATAGGCAATAACCGATAACATGTCCAGCTTTGCGGAATAAGAATTCTATAAATCCATAGGGATCAGCATCAGAGGAAACAATTTGTCCATCATACTCAAAACGGATAGATGGTAATGGGACATTAGATAGATCCACTTTATCTCGTAAGAATGGCTTAATATCTTGTTCTTGATACGGCATATGTGAGAAGAAAAAGATTACCATCATGGAAGCAATACAAATGAAAAATAATAGATAAAATCTTTTTTTACGTGAAAATTTTAATGGCAATTACATTCATTCCTTTTTATTTAATCCATTTTCAGCAACTTAGCTTACTTAAAATAATTGTAAAATTTAGTGAAATGGTAAGATTGTATTTTCCATTATACAATTATTCATAGAAAAAAGCGTAGTCTTTTTTGTTTTTCACTCCTAATTAAATAACTATCTAATAATTAAATAAACAAAATATTCACACTTTTTATTCTGTTTATTGTATAATCAAACTATCGTTTCGAAAAACGAAATACTTTACTAGTAGAGGAGAATGAAAATGAATAAAGAGATGGAAAAAACGCTTTACCGTTCAGAAGTTCCTTTGGAACACACTTGGGATCTACGAGATTTATTCGAAACCGCAGAAGTTTGGAAAGCGGAAATAGTCTCTATCGAAGAGGACATTCCTACTGTCACTCAATATAAGGGTCAGTTTCATCAGAATGCCAAAATTTTATTGGAATGCCTCAAAGCAAGAGATGCACTAAGTGAAAGATTATCGAGAGCCGTCACATATGCTAATCTTAATCAGTCTGCAGATGGATCCAATCCTGTTTATCAAGAGAACGATGCTATTGTTTCTTCCCTTTATGCAAAAGTCAGTTCCAGTCTTTCCTTTATTGATTCTGAAATCCTTACTCTATCAAGTGATAAAATAAATACATACATGAAAGAGGAGGAAGAACTGCAGGTTTTCTCCAAAACACTTACGGATCTAATGGAAGCAAAGCCTCATATGCTAACACCAGAAACAGAGGAAGTATTAGCAGCCTTTGGTGAAATCCATAGTTCTCCATATATGATTTATCAAAGAAGTAAAACATCCGATATGGATTTTTCCTCTTTTGTAACAGATAACGGGACGGAATATCCTTTAACATTCAATTCATTTGAGAAGTATGAAGAATCCTCTGATAAAGAGCTTAGAAGAAAAGCATACGTCACTTTTACCGAAGGACTAAATCGTTATAAAAATACGTATGCGGCTACCTATGCAACAGAGGTGAAAAAACAAGTAATTGAATCTCGTCTTCGTAACTATGAATCTGTAACCGATATGCTTTTACAAGAGCAGCAAGTAACAAAAGAAATGTACCATAACCAACTAGATACCATTCTTACAGAATTAGCGCCACATATGCAAAGATATGCAAAATTAAAAGAACGGGTTTTAGGTCTAGAAAAAATCCATTATTGTGACTTAAAGGCACCACTTGACACAACCTATGATCCTGAAATCACCTATGAAGAAGCATCCAATCTTATTCTAGAGGCACTTGATGTCATGGGACCAGAATATATGGATATAATGGAAAAAGGCTTAAAGGACCGTTGGGTAGATTTAGCTGATAACCATGGGAAACGGTCAGGGGCATTCTGCTCCAGCCCGTATGGAGCTCATCCTTATATTTTAATGACCTGGCATAATTCGATGCGAAATACATTTACACTAGCCCATGAACTTGGACATGCAGGACATTTTGCTCTTGCAGGAAGAAATCAAATTATCTCAAATACTCGACCATCCCGTTACTTTATCGAAGCACCATCAACTATGAATGAAATGCTTTTGAGCAAGCATATTATTAAAAAATCTACTAATATGCAAATAAGAAGATGGGTTATCCTTCAATCTTTAGGTACGTATTATCATAATTTCGTTACCCATATTTTAGAAGGGGCATTGCAAAGAAGAATATATGACTTAGCAGAACAAGGAACCCCGATTACAGCTAAAGTTTTATGTGAGCAAAACATCGAAGTCTTAAAGTCATTCTGGGGGGATAGCGTAGAAATAGATGAAGGTGCAGGACTAACATGGATGCGCCAACCACATTATTATATGGGACTTTATCCATATACTTACTCAGCAGGACTTACAGCATCTACTGCTGTCTCTCAAATGATTGAAGAAGAAGGACCGCCTGCCGTTGATCGCTGGCTAACCGTTCTGAAAGCTGGTGGCACACTAAAACCATTTGAGCTAATGAAACTAGCAAATGTTGATATGTCCACACCAGAGCCAATCCAAAAAGCAGTAGCTTATGTTGGAAGCTTAATAGATGAGCTTGAGGCAAGTTATTAAATAAAAGACTGTTTTCTAAAAGATTGTTGCTTTCTCAATAGAAAAAACCAATTAATGAGGAAAACTGAGCAGCCTGAATACACGTAGACGCCACGGGGATTAGCGAGACAGCCTGAGACCCTGCAGGCCAAAGGCAGACCGCGGCTTTAGCGCGAGCCCCACGGAAAGCGAAGTGTATTCAGGCTGCGGGTCATAGCAACAAACTTTACGAAAACAGCCTAAATAAAAGACCTTTTAGAAAAAGTGGGGAAGGAACTTCAACTCCCCTTCCCCACTTTTTCAATTTTTACAGCTTTTCCCCATTCGATTGAATGACTTCCTTATACCAATAAAAAGAGTCTTTCTTCGAACGATTCATCGACCCATTTCCTTCATTATCGCGATCAACATAAATCATTCCGTAACGCTTCTTCATCTCACCTGTTGTAAAGGAGACAATATCAATAATTCCCCATGGAGTATATCCAATCAAATCAACCCCATCATACGTTACAGCCTTTTCTAACGCTTCAATATGAGCCTTTAAGTACTCGATTCTTTCTTGGTCATGAATAGCTCCATCCGCTTCAACCGTATCAATAGCTCCAAAACCATTTTCCACAATAAATAATGGGATTTGATAGCGATCATACAAGCGATTTAACACATAACGAAGACCTGTTGGATCAATGGACCAGCCCCAGTCACTTGATTTGATATACGGATTTTCGACTGCATTCGGTAATCCTCCGTTTACAATATCCCCTGCATTATTATTTGTCACATCACTCTTCACTGTGGTAGACATATAGTAACTAAATCCTAAATAATCAACTGTCCCATTTTTTAAAATTTCTTCATCACCAGGCTCAAAGGTAATAGAATAGCCTTCTCGTTCAAATTCCTTTAAAGCGTATTTCGGGTAGAATCCACGGACTTGTACATCTGGGAAGAAATAGCGTTGTCTCATTTCTTCTTCTGCTAACATAACATCCTCTGGATTAGAAGAATACGGATAGATTGGAATATGGGATACCATTGCACCAATTTGAAAATCCGGATTTATTTTTTTCCCAATGGACACAGCTAAGGCACTGGCAACTAATTCATGATGTGCCGTTTGATACATCACTTCTTTTGCATTTTCCCCTTCCTTTACTGTTACTCCTGAATTGGTCCATAAGAATAGTGGACCAGATACATCCATTTGATTATTAATCTCATTAAATGTCATCCAGTATTTCACTTTATCTTTATAGCGACGGAAACATGCTTCTGCAAATCGCACAAAACAATCGACTACCTTCCTATTTCTGAAACCACCATATTCTCTAGCTAGATGTAATGGCATTTCAAAATGGGATAGCGTAATAACTGGCTGAATTCCATATTTTAATAATTCATCAAATACTTGATCATAGAAACGTAATCCTTCTTCATTCGGCTCTAATTCATCTCCTTTTGGAAAAATTCTGCTCCATCCAATCGAGGTTCGTAAGCACTTTAAGCCCATTTCTGCGAACAAGGCAATATCCTCTTTGTATCGATGATAAAAATCTATTGCTTCATGATTCGGATAAAATTGATCTTCTTCCATTGTGTCCGTTATTTTTCTTGGCACACCATGGGCACCTGCAGTCATAACATCTACAACACTTGGACCTTTGCCAGCTTGGTTCCAGCCGCCTTCGAATTGGTGTGCAGCTAATGCGCCACCCCATAAAAAATCTTTTGGCATTTTACTCATTGTTTTTCCTCCTTCTAATCTATCTGACCAAATAGTTTATACGCTTATTTTATTCCAAACGTTTTCATCATAATCTTACATTCACATTATAATTGTACCGGTATAATAATAAAAACACAATACAATTATTTTATACCTAATTAATATGAATGAGTTTTTTTACCATATATGCTATAATCCAGCTATAAAGCTTAAGGATAATCGAGGTATCTATATGTTAAAATACCAGCAAATTGCAGTAGAAATAGAAAGATATATTGAAGCACATAAACTGAAGCAAGGAAGTAAGCTACCGGTTATTGAAACTTTAATGAATCAATACGGTGTCAGTAAAAGCACGATTATAAAAACCTTAGAACTATTAGAAAAAAAAGGAATTATTTTTCAAGTAAGAGGTAGCGGTATTTTTGTAAGAAGACAAAATCGAAAAGGCTATATCAGTTTACTTTCTAATCAAGGATTTAAAAAGGATTTAGAGGATTATGCGCTCACTTCAAAGATAATCGAGCTAGAAGTAAGAAAGCCTACAGAAGAAGTTTCGTTCAATTTAAACATGGATTTTCAAGAGGATGTTTATTATGTAAAAAGAATTCGCTATATAAACGGGCAAACCCTTTGCCTTGAGGAATCCTACTATAATAAGTCCGTCATTACCTATTTAAATAAAGAAATCGTTTCTGAATCAATTTTTCATTACATAACAGAAGGATTAGGATTAAAAGTTGGCTTTTCGGATGTCTATTTACATGTGGACAAGTTAAGTGAGGAAGAAGCAGCTTATTTAGGATTAGAAAAAGATGCCCCTAAATTACTAGTAGAAAGCATCTTTCATTTAACAAATGGACAGCCCTTTGACTTTTCAAAAGTCACTTATAACTACCAGCAATCCCAGTTTTTTATACAGGCAAATAGCCACTTCTTTTAATTTAATTTGTCTTAGAGGTAATGAAAGAGGAGTCACAATTAATAGTGCTCCTCTTTTATTTTTAAGAAAGTTACATTTATAAAGAAAGAGAGCTTTCTCCTAAATTTTAAATCTAGAAACTAAAGACCGCAGTTCCTCTGACATTTTAGATAATGCAATTGCAGAGCTTGAAATTTCTTGGAAGGAAGCGGTTTGTTCTTCTGTTGCTGCCGCAACACTCTCTGTTCTTTCTAATGTTTCACGAGAAGTATGAGCGATTTCTTCAACTGACTCTTGAACTTCTTGAACCTCTGCTGTAATTTCTTGTGTCGTTTCCGCCATATTTTCAATATGAACCGTTATCGCTTCAATGCGATTTAGAATTTCTTTTATATGTTCATTTGTTGTATCCGATAATTTTATTCCAGACTCTACATTATCTTTCACTAAAGACATATTTTTCTCCGTAGAATCGGAATGTTTATGAATAGAGCTTATAAGTGTATGAATTTGATTAACGGAACCACTTGTCATCTCCGATAGTTTTCTTACTTCTTCTGCAACAATTGCAAACCCTTTTCCATGCTCACCGGCTCTAGCTGCTTCAATCGAAGCATTCAACGCCAGCAAATTCGTTTGATTCGAAATATTCTCGATGCTAGTTAACACCTGGATGATTTCATTCGTACTCTGAACAAGAGATTTCAATCCATTTCCTGCTAGATCAACGGATGAATGGATTGTCCCCATTTGCGTTTGCATTTCTGCCAATGCTGATTCTCCATCCTTAGCTTTACTTTTAATAAGCAGTGATTCATTTGCAACTTGGCTAGCAGTATTCGCCACATTCTTAATATTATCCAAGGAATTGTTAACCTCTATTAAACTATTTTGCGTAAGTGTATCTTGTTTATTCCCATTCTCCGCAATGGCTTGAACAGCATTTGCAACTTGCTCGGCAGCTACTGTTGATTGTTCCATACTGGAAGCTAATTCGTCGGATGCTAGTGCTACATTTTTGGAAGTTTCCCCTACACTGCCTATCATCGTTTGAAGAGATCCAACAAATGCATTAAACGAATTTGCTAAAAGACCAAATTCGTTTTTCCCATTTACTTTCACTCTTTGTGTTAAGTCCCCTTCACCAGATGCAATATTTTGCAATTGACTATTTATTTTATTTAACGGGCCCAAAATAGACTTAAGTAAAATAAACCCTAATACGATGCTTAAAATTGTTGCAATAATAATGATGATAATTAAAATCATTTTTGTTAGTTCATTATTTTTTTCATTTTGTTCTTCAATTAAAAGAACATCTTGATTGATGTGCTCCACTAATTCATTCACAGCTGGATCCAGTACTTCTTTTCGCAATGTACGTAAATCCTCAAAATGAAGTTTTTCTGCAGAAGCTTTGTCTTCGCTAAAAACCTCTGGCACTTGATCACTTGTCGTTAAATACGATTGAAGACTAGTATGAAATACTTGGATATCTTCTTCATACACACGATAATTCGATAAATTTTCCATTTCTATTAATGTATCATTGATATCCGATTTTTTTTCACTAATTCCGTCCATGTATTCCTTATTTCCTGTAAGAAGAAAGCCTCGTTCATCATTAGAGACTCCAGCAATGCGATATTGTAAATGCGTAACAAGACGCTGCATTTCTTTTGCAGCTGTTAGTTCCTTACTATATGTTATTAAAGCTTGTAAGCTGCCATTACTGTAAAATCCTATTCCGAGCATAGATATAATTAAAATGAAGAAAATGAGTGCTAGTTGATATTTTATTTTCATCTTATCCCCCTGTGTTTCTATTCTGCTTTTTCATAGCTATTTGTCTTTGATTCTTTTTTAACTATATACTTTATATATATCGGAAACATTGAATTTATATATAGTTTGTATCCGGTGTCATTTTTCTTTTTTAAAATTTTTTTCTAATGAGCTTTCAATAGATAAAATAACACACAAAAAAAAGACATCTTCTGTGTAAAAGTTGTCTTTTTTTTAGATGGCTTTACTATTTCAACACATGAATTTTCCCATTATTCGTTGTCAATTTCACTAGATTTTCTCCATTGCCAATCACTGTACTTCCTTTATATTTATCTAAAATATTAATGCTACCGTTATCGACATGGACATCAAAGGTTACGTTTGTGGGTTCATTCTCTGTTTCAATCTCGATGCTTCCATTATTTGTTTCTAACTCTATTGGTTGATCTAAAGCAGCTGTTAGTATAGAAAATTTCCCATTATTGGTTTTCCCTTTAATACTACCAATTACATGCTCCAACGATACTCTGCCATTATCTGAATTAACTTCTACTTTTTTTGATAGGATGTTTTTCATTTCGATTCGGCCGTTATTACTTTCTGCTTTTAACTGCTCAACACCTAGATTTGCTATATTAATCTTTCCATTATCATTATTAATGATCATTGATTTATATTGTTTCTCAGGCAATGCAATCCTTAATGTAAGGGAGCCAAAATCAAGATGAATAAAACCAATCTGTTTTTCTTCCAAGTTTACAATCAGTGTTTCTCCATCTACCTTTGCAGTTAAATTTGTCATTGTATCTTTAGTACCTTTTCCAACTACCTCTACTTTTGTTTCCGGATCTGTAGTAGGTATAATTTCAACCGCTGCATTATTTGACTCCAATTCTACAGCAGTAATGTTTCTTTCTTTGAACACTTTTTCCTCTGCAATATCTATTCCATTATCACGAAAGGTAAGAAAACTACCTAAAGTGCCTATTATAATTAGGACAATCCCAGTTATCATTAATTTTTTTAAATTAGTCATTCTTTAAGCCACCTTTCACCAATTTAGCATTAAACTTCAAATAGGTTACAAACCCTTTCATGGAAAATTTAGTTAGATAGAACATGCCAATCGCTATAAATATTCCCAATCCTACAAGTAGAAGCGACATAAACAATGGGAAAAGTGCAAATCCACTTGGCTGTAATACGCTATCGAAAATGACAAGTAACGGAGAAAGGATAAAAGATGCTCCAACTACCCAGCCTGATACAATAAGCGCTACTAATGCAATAAAGGGACCAAGAACAATAGCAAGATTAAAAAATCCTAAACCAATCACTGCCCATAGCGCTCGAAAAATATTTCCTGTTGAAATCGTGTTTTCTACCTTTTCAAGATGGTAAGTGGCTAATAACTCTTTTGCTATTTGCTGAGGAGATCCTAAAGAATGCGCAATTTCTTCCTCTGTTTTACCTTCTTCCATCCCTATAAAAAAATGCTCTTCATAATCATGCAGGATATCCTTTTTTTCTTCAGCCGGAAGCTTTTGTAATCCCGCCTGTAACTGTTTAAAAAATTGGTCTTTAGTCATTTTTCACACCTTCTTTTATTAATTGATTCACACCAGTAGAAAATTCATTCCACTCCGCAATAAGCTCATAAAGATAGGTTCTTCCTTTGTCCGTTAACTTATAGTATTTACGTGAAGGACCTTCTGTTGACTCTTGTAAGTAGGTTGTAGAATATTCTTCCTTTGTTAACCTTCTTAGCAATGGATAAACGGAACCCTCTGATATTTCAATTTGATTTGATATCTTCTGAACTAACTCGTAACCATAGCGATCTTTTTTATCCAAAAGTACAAGCACACATAACTCTAATACACCTTTTTTAAACTGTACATTCACCTTTTCCACCTACCTATATTCATCGCTCAGTACCTTACATTAAACAGTACTGTTGCAAAACCATTACTACACAATAATAATATAACATTCAGTATTGTTTATTGCAAGGTACTATATAAAAAATATACTATTTCCCTGTATCTATTTGTTTAGATGGCATGGAAATGCTAATGGCTGATTATTTATCTTTGAAGACGAAAAGGACCAAAGAGAAAATATCTCGATGACCCTTTTAAATTCTACTTTTTCAAATAAGTAATTTCATTCTCTTGAATAAAATTACATCCTTCAATTACAGGAGACTTGCGTAATTCACTGGAAAACTTATTTAACAATTGGACTAAAGATTCTTTTTCTTCAGGATTCACATGAAACTTGATTCCATATTGGTAAATATCATTATCCTCTTGTTTCCAAACAATCACTCCGTTTAATTTTACCTGTTGATTCATTATAGTAGCCTCAAACTGTAAGATAAAATCAGCTCTAACTGGAAGCTCTAAAGTTGATAATATTTTTATGCCTCCATAACCAATATTTTTAATTAGCACTTCTGTTTTCCCAAGATTCACTCTACGGCCATTTATAAAGATTAGTGTCATTTCTGCACTTAATGGGAACGATAAATGGAGTCGATTATATTTTCTCCTATTTTTAATATTCACTAATTCATCCGTATTAGCAGGATAAAGAATTTCTTGCTTGAGCAAATCTTTAAAATCCGGTTCAGACACAGCCTTGCTAAATAGATAACCTTGGATTATTTCACATCCTTGCTGTTGTAAAAACTCTAATTGTTCCATTGTCTCCACTCCTTCTGCAACAACGGTCATTTTCAACCCTTTTGCCAGAAAAAGTGTAGATTTTATAATCATTTCTGAGCGTTCATTTAATTTTTTCCCGATAAAAGATTTATCAATTTTAATCGTATCAATCGGATATCTTTCAAGATGGGTTAAGGAAGAATATCCCGTTCCAAAATCGTCCAAAGATACTTTTATTCCTACTTCTTTCAAAAACTCAATGGAGTTTTGCACCATTTCATTGTGATGAAGCAAGGTAGTTTCGGTAATTTCGAACTCTAATAAAGAAGGATTCACCTTCCAGTCATTTATAATATTTAAAACACTGGTCGTCCAATCCTTCCGTAAAAAGCTCTTTGGCGATATATTCACGGAAATTGGCACCAATGGTAAATCACTTTGTTCCCAAGTCTTCAAATACTGACATACTTGCTTTAATACCCACTCCCCTATCTCAATGATGAAGCCATTCTCCTCGGCAATGGATATGAAATCCTTCGGTGATACCATCCCCCACTCTGGATGCTTCCAACGTATTAAAGCTTCTGCCCCTACTATTTTATTGGTAATCGCATGGACCTTTGGCTGAAAATATACGAAAAATTCATTATTCTTTATTGCCTTTCGTAAGTCTCTTTCCATCGTAAATAGTTTATAGGACTCAATATTTAAAGAAGAGGAGTAGATTTGAAAATTATTTTTTCCATTTTCTTTGGCCCGAAATAAAGCCGCATTTGCATTTCTTTGTAACTCTTCCGATGTTTCTCCATTCGACGGGAAGGAGCTAATCCCAATGCTTGCTGTAACATATAATTCATAGCGATCAATAAAAAATGGCTGCTGAAGCTGACTAATTATTTCATTTGCCAATCTCACTGGGGCTTCTGAAAGGGGGCTATCCTCAAGCAAAATACTAAACTCGTCACTTCCTATTCTTGCAAAGAAAGTGGGCTGCTTTACTATCCTTTGAATTCTTTGGACAAATCCTTGCAATAATTGATCACCAATTCTACTTCCCAATGAACTATTTATATTTTTAAAAGCATCTAAATCCATATTTAAAAGGAAGAAATTCGTATTATTTGCAGTGCATTCCTCAATTAATGAATCTATTTTTTCATCAAATTTTCGTCTATTTGGTATATTGGTTAAATAATCATTATAGGCAAGATGCTTAATAACCTCTTCCGCTTCTCGATATTCTGTTATATCAGTGAAAATCCCGTCCAATCTAATTAGATCTCCGTTTTCATCGAATACTGGTATCGCTTGATCCTGTATCCATCTAATCGAACCATTCTTTTGATAAATTCGATAATTATTTTTTAAAGGAATCCCCTTCTGGAAAAAATCCTGATGGTGTTTTATAAATATAGGTAAATCCTCAGGATGTATAATATTCTTATAAAAATCAAGACTGTTTATTTCTTCCATTGGATGACCTAATACATGTTCCATACCAGGTGAATGTAATAATAGTTGATCTTTCTTTGCATCAATAGACCAAATTCCAACTTCTAAATTATCAAAAATATTTTTATATCTAAGTTCATTTTCTTTGAGCCTTTGCTCCGCTAATTTCCTTAATGTAACATCTAAAATCGTACCAATAAGTTTAAGGGTATCTTTTTTCTTATCTTGAATTAATTTGGCTTCCTCTACCACATAGAGAAGTGCCCCATCTTTTCGTCGAATTCGATATTCCTGTTTAAAGTCTTGCTTCAGCTTAATTGCATTTCGATATGTTTGTTCAAAATTTTCACGATCTTCTGGATGGATAAATTGCAGGATTTTTCCGAGATTTGGGACAATTTCATCTGGTTTGAGTCCATATATTTTATATTGCTGCTTCGACCAATACCATTCATCGTTTAGGATGTCATATTCCCAACTTCCAAAATTTGCAACTTGTTGAGATAATTCAAGATTATCTTTTATCTGCACAAGATCTCTCGTACTTTTTTTATAAAGCGTAATATCCTTAGCCATTCCATAAATAGCAATCACTTCATTATCCTTATTTATCATCGGAATATATGTTATATCTACATCAATTGAATCACCATTTTTATGAAAAATGACAGCATGATAGTTTTGTGCAGTACCATTTAGGGCACCTTTAAAATATATTTCCCTTTTCTCCATATCTTTTTGATCAAAAAACTTTAGAAAGCTTCCAGAAAGATCTTCATCACTATATCCAAAGATTTTTTTGACTGAGCTATTATAATCAAGAGCATTTCCTTTTAAATTCAACAAAAAAACAGCATCTGGATGATTATCGTAAAGGGCTCGAAAGGTATCAGCATTAAGGGCAGATGCATGATCATAGTTAGTAAAATCAGGATGACTTATTTCATCCTTTTTAAATTTCTGCATGAAATCCTTTAATCTGCTCACTTTTTCCTCCTCTTTCTTATATCGTTTCGTTTCTTGTTCTTTACTGTAAGATATCATAAAATTTGCA
This sequence comes from Niallia sp., assembly GCF_031978665.1. NCBI lineage: Bacteria > Bacillati > Bacillota > Bacilli > Caryophanales > Bacillaceae > Niallia > Niallia sp. Next base: position 68,190 of record NZ_DALZDK010000003.1, read on the forward strand.
AATTACAAACAGTTCACAGCTAACTAATATTTGGAAATAGAATATTTCCCCTACTTCTATTTAACTATATTATAAAGGGATTGATAGGAAAACATAAGATTATTCAGTTTATTTGGAAGAAATTAGAGGGGGTAATTGGAGTTAGAAATTGTAGATTTAGCTATGAAAAAATCAGGAGAGGATACCTCCCCCCCTTTTTTTTCAATCTATACCCATTCTCCACGCCACGATATCACGTTTTCTTCTCTGTAAGTCTCAGCTTTTCCAATGGATTGAAACAAATTCATTTTATATTTTACTATTTCTTTAGCTGCATCAATACACGCTGGATAAATTGCGTTTGGATCCCACAGCTCTGTTTCGGCCAAAATTTCACGGCACTTTTTATAAAAAGCGTACTTATAGTCCGATGAAATATTCACTTTTTGAATGCCAATTTGAACAGCTTCTGCAATCTCTTCATCTGGATTAGCGGAACCCCCATGCAACACTAACGGAATGTCGACAATTTCTTTAATTTCTTTCAAAATATCCATTCTTAACTTTGGCTTCATATCTTTTGGATAAATACCGTGACAAGTTCCAATTGCAATAGCCAATGTATCTACCCCTGTTTTTTCTACAAATTCTTGCGCATCTTCTGGTCTTGTATAAATTACCTCAGATACCCCTCCCTCGACCGAGGTACCTGTATTACCAATTGTTCCTAATTCTCCTTCCACTGATACTCCTAGCGAATGGCTGACTTCAACAATTTGTTTCGTCAATTGAATGTTTTTTTCTAGCGGGAGCAATGAGCCATCTATCATCACAGAACTAAATCCTACATGAATAGCCCGCATAATATCATCCAAATTTCCACCGTGATCTAAATGTAGCACAAATGGGACATGGCTATTCTTTATTCTTGATACCACATATGAAAAGAATTCATCCTTTACAAAATCCAATTCAGTTGGATGTACAGCGATAATAGCTGGTGAATTATTGCTTTCCGCCTCTTCTACTACCACTCTAAGGAAATTACTATCCGCCACATTGAATGCCCCAACTGCAAATTGATGTTTTTGCGCAACTTCTAATAATTGCTTCATATTTAATAACATACTATTCCCCTCTTTTCCACAATTTTATAATGATTTTCCTTCAGATCCTGCCAATTGAATATAATATTTCACTAAATCTTTCCCCGCGGCGATAGTCTGATGAATAATATTAAAGTAATCTAATTCATTAGAATTCATGTTTTCTCTTATACTATTTAACTGTGATTTAAAAAAATCGGAGCCAACATTAATTTTATTAATACCAAGAGAAACAGATTTTTTTATATTTTCTTCCCCACATCCAGATCCTCCATGAAGAACTAGAGGTATACCAGTTTCCCTTTTAATTTTTTCTAAAATATCAAAATGGAAAGCTGGAATATAACCATTAGGGTAATCCCCATGACTAGAACCATAAGAAATGGCTAACGCATCTACTCCTGATTCCTTTGCATATTTAATTGCCAACTCAGGATTCGTATACATCTCATTATCAGTCATATGATTACTAGAAATAGAACCAATGTTGCCTATTTCTCCTTCTACACTTGCATCATATATTTGTGCAAATTCTACCATGTCTTTTGTTATTCTAATATTTTCCTCAATTGGATAAGAAGAAGCGTCCATCATGACACTTGAAAATCCATCTTTTAAACACCTCTTCACAAACCCAATATCCTGCCCATGGTCTAAATTAATCGCAACTTCCACACTTGCTGCATTTGCCATTTCTATAATTGGACTTGTCAACAACTTACTTCCTAAATGCTGAATTAAATGCTCTTGTAATAAATCAATAATAATTGGTGCTCTTAACTCCTGAGCAGCTCCAATCACTGCCTTTGCTGTTTCCAAGTTAAAGCAGTTAATTGCCATTACTGCATAATTTCCCTGATTGGCTCGAGAAAGCATCCCCTTCATTGAAACATACATTCAGGTTCTCCTCCTTCAAAAATTACTCTTTACCTCTCTATCAAACTAGATAAAATCTTTAGGTTTCCTCTTTCAAAAAGATATTTTAATATCTGATAGATCAACTTTTTCTTCTTCGCTTGAAGTTTCTTCTATTTCCACAGCAGGTTCTTTTTTCCATAAAAACAACATGATTCCTGTAATGAATGAGCCAATAAGCAATGCCATACAAAATAGAATTGGATGTGTCATTGCAGGCACAATAAACATACCGCCAGATGGTACAGGAGATCCTACTCCCCACATCATAGAGAATCCACCCCCAATAGCTGCTCCAATCGTACAGGATGCTACAACTCTTACAATGTCTACTGCTGCAATTGGAATGACACCTTCCGTAATCATGCATATTCCCATTGGCAGAGCGATCTTAATATTATCCTCTTCTGTTTTTGTATACCTTTTCTTACGGAATAATTTAGAAAGTCCCCATGAAATGGCTACACCAAAAGGAGGAACCATTGATGCTAATATTTTTACAGCCTCTGGCTCATATATGCCTTCTAATAACAAACCATCTGCAAACAACGAAGCTACTTTATTAACTGGACCGCCAAAATCAAATGCCGCCATTCCACCTAATATCGCTCCAAATACAAATCGCATAGAACCTTGCATACTTGTTAAAAAGGAAGTTAAACCTTCTGTTGCCCACACGATTGGAACTCCAAGTACAAAAAACATAAGTAATCCGATAACCAAACTCGATATTAAAGGTATAATCATCATTGGCATTAAGCCCTCTGCCCACTTAGGAACTTTTAATTTTTTTCTTAAAAATAAGACAAAGTAACCAACAATAAATCCACCTAGCATTCCACCTAAAAATCCTGCTCCAATCGCATTCGCTATTAACCCCATTAATAACCCTGGAGCTATACCCGGACGATCAGCTATAGAATATGCTATTGCTCCTGAAATAACCGGTGCTAGTAAGCCCATTCCAAGGACTCCTAAAGAAACAAGAGCTGAGGGAATATCGAATGAAGCTTTATAATCTTCAATAACCGAACCACCTGTAAGATTGCCAATCGCAATAAGTAGTCCTGATGCAACAACAAGTGGTAGCATGTAGCTAATTGCAGTTAAAGCATGCTTTTTTATTTGCATTTTCTTAAGCATATAATAGACCTCCTCACTGTTTATTTAGCTCAGCTTCAATCTTTTGATATAGTTGCTTTGGTGCCTTTATCGCAATATGTGTTGGTATTTCCACTATTTTTTTTCCTGTAAATCGATCTTTACCACTAACCTTAATGTCGGCAGCAATTATTACTAAATCTGCTTCCTTAATCTCCTTAGCCGTTAACTCATCCTCAATTCCTATCGTTCCCTGCGTTTCAATTCGAACCTTATGCCCCAATTCTTGACCCGCTTTTATCAATTTTTCTTTAGCAATATACGTATGGGCAATTCCAGAAGTACACGCAGATATTCCAACAATATTCATACTAATCCTCCTCCAGTAAAAAAGTATTTTGCAAGATTCTTACCTTATTCATTTTTAGTTAATACCTTTAAAAATTCACTCTTCGTTTGAAGTGTTTGAAACTTACCAATTGTCTCTTCATCTGCTAATAAGACAGCGACCTTTTGTAATAGTTTAATATGGATAGTTGTTCTATCAGAATCCTTGACCGCAAATAAGATAATAATATTAATTGGATTCCCATCTAGTGATTCCCATTCTACAAATGTTTTTGTTCTACCAATTGCAATGGAAGTCTTTAATACATGCTCAGATTTACCATGAGGAATGGCTACCCCCTTTTCAAGACCTGTTACTCCTTCATTTTCGCGAAACATCACGTCCTTTATAAATCCTTCTTTATTAGATATACAGCCGTTTTCAAATAATAAATCGGTTAACTGACTAAGTACTTCTTCCTTCGTAGTTCCTTGTAAATTTAAGTCTATAAGGTCTTCAGTTACAACCTTATTAAAATCCAATTCTTCTATTCTCATGTCCACTTTATCCCCTCCGACCTTTCCATTTTCCACTGATAATACTTTGTTGATTGTAGTAATCCTTAATGAATTGATCTATTTTAAATTTATCCTCTTGGTTTAAAATAGGACTCACAAGAATGGTTGGCTTATCAATGATACTATGTGTTTTCACAGTAGAAATTACTAGTTCTACATCTTCGTAGTCTATCTGTTTTATTCGTTGTTGAGCAATAATTTTCTTTATATGGATATCAGGAAAAGTTCTTCTTATTTTTTCACTTAACAAATGAGAAGTGCCAATTCCACTTGTACATTCTATTAATATAGGAATCTGGTTAGCAAAATGATCATCATAAGATATCTGAAAGTATAAAGTAATATAGCCGATTTCCTCATCTGTTATATACCTCTCCCAATGCCCCTCTTCTATTAACTCGTTTATGCTAATCTTTACTAAGCCAAATATATTTGTAAAGTTAGATTTAATGGATTTTAAGATTGGATTAATAATATATATCCGGTGACTTAGTCGGTATATCATCGCATGCATATGCAAATTTAATCTTTCTAATAACTCATCATCAGTATCAAACTGATAGCCACTATTTTCTGTAACTCTCGCTATTAATCTATTTGCTAAAAGAATCACCTGTTCATTTTGATACTGTTCTGTATCTTGATTCAATAAAAAGCGTGAATTAAGTTTATACGCTTTCAAAATATAGTATAGAGAATAAATATCATATGCTTTTAATTGGATTGAAAAGCACTTTTCCATTTCACCAACCAAACTTTTACATACATAATAGATACTAGAGTTATTATCTATCTCTTCAAATACTAATTCTTCGTTTAATATAAGCTTATTACTTTGTTTTTCTATTATTGAGAGAAGGGAACAAAATAAAGTTAGGTAATAAGGCTGATCTAAGCTTAAATCATGCTCTACTTGAATATCATGTAGTAACTTTTTAATTTTTAATAAATTATTATTTTTTACTTTTACTTTTTTTATTGAATCAGGAATATCATATTGACTAAAAGGATCACCCATTTGAGTTAAGTAATTTTCAATAATCACCGCCATTAAACGATAAATGGATAGTTTATCTCCCTTTATAAATGTTCCTTCATTTGTTCTTATTAATCTTAAGTTATATGGCTTTAATTCTTTTTCAATATGTTTAAAGTCGTTGAGGATAGAACTTTGGCTTACGATGTATTTCTCCGATATTTTCTGAATTGAGGTTTTACAGGGTGCAATCGACAGAAGATATAATAATAGATTCAAACGGCGTTCATCTGGATAATCAAATACTGTAGTTTCACTTTCTAGTGTTTTCTTATTATTTTCTAAATAATAACCAAAATTTTCTTTTTTTATTATCCGAAATAGCATTGAATTTGCATCTATTATTTGTTGGATATCTCTATAAATTGTTTTTTTGGAAACTTCTAGCGCTTCTGCTAACTCAGCAGCTGTTACATAACGTTTCTCCTTTCTTAAGATATTAAGAATCATTTGATGACGCTCATTCATGACTTCACTCACGAATTACTTCACCTCTTTTCTTATCTCTATGCTATTATCTTATTCGATTGAAAACGGATACACAATTACAAAATTATAATGGATTTTGTGTCCCTATTAAAACGGGATTTCGTTTTAAGCTATGCCATTGTGTCTATCTGAAGTAATAGGGAGACTCTCTTCGTTTTTGCTATATACCGAAAAAGGGTTCTCATTCTATCCATAACAAAAAGCAAGGAAATATAAAATTCCTTGCTTTTTAAGCCATCTCATTCATTGATTCACTATAATGACAGGCAACCCATCTTCCTTCCTTTACCTCTCTCCATTCTGGTGCTTCCTTGCACATTTCTGTCGCAATTGGACAACGAGTCCTAAATCTACAGCCTGTTGGGGGAGAAATCGCACTAGGAAGATCACTATTTAAAACAATTCGTTCCCTCCTCCGTTCTACTTTTGGATTTGGAATGGGAATCGCAGATAACAACGCTTTTGTATATGGATGCAATGGCTCTTTGTATAACTCCTCTGCAGGGGCAAGTTCCACTAATCCTCCTAAATACATCACACCAATACGGTCACTAATATATTTCACCATCGATAAATCATGAGCAATAAACAAATAGGTTAATCCTTTTTCCTTTTGAAGCTTTTTCAATAGATTAACTACTTGTGCTTGAATGGATACATCCAAAGCAGAAATAGGTTCATCTAAAATTAAAAATTCTGGATCAACTGCTAAAGCTCGGGCTATTCCAATTCGTTGTCGTTGCCCACCTGAAAATTCATGGGGATATCTGCTTGCATGTTCTTTTTGAAGGCCAACCAAATCCAGTAATTCTTTTACCTTCTCTGCTCTTTCTTCCTTCGTTTGATACAATTGATGGATATCCATCCCCTCTGCAATAATATCTTCCACCGTTTTCCGTGAATCAAGAGACGCGTATGGATCTTGGAACACCATCTGCATTTTTCGATGGATTGCTTTCTTTTCTTCATTCTTTACATTTCCATTAATCTTCTTTTTATTAAAAATAACCTCTCCATTTGTTGCATCATATAGCTTTAATATGGTTCGGCCAGTCGTCGATTTTCCACAGCCAGATTCACCGACAAGTCCTAGTGTCTCTCCTTTCATAATGTGGAAACTAACATCATCAACCGCTTTTAATGTTTGATTTTTATCTAATGGGAAATACTTTTTAAGGTTTTTCACTTCCATGATTGGTTCACTAGATAGATAACGATGTCCCTCGTTATCTTCTAAATCCAGCGATTTCTGGACTAAAGAAATTCCTTTTTCATTCACACTTACAGGAGGCGTAATCTTAGGAGCTTTTTCATGAAGCAGCCAGCTTGCTGCATAATGGGTATCAGTAATTTGATACATTGGTGGCTCTAATTGATAATCAATCGCCATTGCATATTCATTTCTTGCAGCAAATGGATCACCCTTCGGAGGATCCATTAAGTTAGGTGGCGATCCTGGAATAGAGATTAACTCTCCCTTTGTATCCAAATTTGGCATAGAACTTAATAATCCCCAATTATAAGGATGTCTAGGATCATAAAATATTTCATCAACTGTACCTTTTTCAACAATTTTGCCTGCATACATAATAGCAACAGAGTCCGCAATATTAGCAACTACCCCTAAATCATGGGTAATCAAAATGATGGCAGTACCTGTTTTTTTCTGTATATCTTTTAATAAATCGAGAATTTGCGCTTGAATGGTTACATCTAGTGCAGTCGTCGGCTCATCTGCAATTAAAATTTTCGGATTACATGCTAGTGCCAATGCGATCATTATTCGCTGTCTCATCCCCCCAGAAAATTGATGAGGATATTGATTATATCTTAGCTCCACATTTGGAATTCCGACCAGCTCAAATAATTCTAAAGCAATTTTCTTTGCTTCTTTTTGAGCTATTTTTCGATGCTTTCTTACGCTCTCCACTACTTGTAGTCCAACTTTCATCGTTGGATTGAGGGCAGTCATTGGATCCTGAAAAATCATCGAAATTTCCGATCCGCGAATATTTTGCATCTTTCGTTCAGATAGGGAGACCAAATCTTGCCCATTAAATAGGATTTCACCTTTGCTAATAGTCGATATTCCTTCGGGCAACAATTTCATTATTGCTCTTGACGTTACCGATTTCCCTGAGCCAGATTCACCTACAATCGCTAATGTTTCTCCCTTCTTTAAATGGAAATCAACTCCTCTAATCGCTTGAACTGTCCCGGCATAAGTTTTAAAGGAAATGTGTAAATCCTTTACTTCTAAAATTGTATCCATTTTCTATGCCTCCCCAAAAAGTCTATCATTATGTACCATTGCTCCAAAATTATTTTCTCAATTTGGGATCAAAAGCATCTCTTAATCCATCTGCTAATAGGTTAAAGCTCACCATTAATCCAGTGATGATAATAGCCGGATAAATCAGTAAGTAAAATTGATTCCGCATAGAGTGGAAACCATCGTTTATCAAAACTCCAAGGGATGCAGCTGGTTCTTGGAGACCTAGTCCAATAAAACTTAAAAATGCTTCTGTAAAAATAGCACTTGGTATTGTAAACATCATATTAATGATAATTAAGCCAATCGTGTTTGGAATCATGTGATTGACAATAATCCGTTTATTTCCTGCGCCTAACGAGCGTGCAGCAAGAACGAATTCTTGATTTTTATATTTTAAAATTTGTGCTCTTACAATCCTGGCCATATTAACCCAACCTGTAATAACCATTGCAACAGTAATGGTAAAAATCCCTGGCTTCATCATCATAATTAATAGAATGACAATCACTAAATGGGGAATCCCCATAAGGATTTCAATGATTCGTTGCATCAAGCTATCAACTTTCCCGCCAATTAATGCAGAAATCGAACCAAAGGTTACTCCAATTGCTAAATCGAGAATACTAGCTAAAAAGGCAATGTATAAGGAAATTCTTGTTCCTTCCCAAATTCTCGTCCATTGATCTCTCCCAAACTTATCAGTTCCTAGCCAATGTTCTCCATTAGGAGGTTGATAGGTTTTATCATAATCTGTTTGATAATAGGTGTAACCATTCATATATGGACCAAATACCGCAAGCAAAAGAATTAACAATAAGATGACTAAGCTAGCAATAGCCGCCTTATTCTTTTTTATACGGATCCATGCATCTTTCATAAAAGAAAAAGACTGCTGAGAAATTTGTTCGAGCTCCTCCTGTTTTCTTCCAACAACTTCGAATAGTTCATCTGGTAACTGATCTATTTTACGATTTGGTTCTGCCATATATCATCACCCCTTTAATCCGCTAATTCGAATTCTTGGATCAATAACACTATATAAAAGATCAATAACGAGCATCGTTAGAATAAAAAAGGCACTGTAAAATAGGGTTACTCCCATAATGGTTGTATAATCATTAAACTTAATAGAATCAACGAATAGACTACCGATGCCAGGAATACTAAAAATATTTTCAATAACCAATGAACCAGTTAAAATACTAACCGCAACCGGCCCTAGAATCGTGATAACTGGAATCATCGCATTTCGCACAGCATGTTTGATAATAACTCCCCATTGGCTGAGCCCTTTCGATTTAGCAGTTAAAATATAATCTTGCTGCAGAACATCTAGCATTTCTGTTCGCGTAAATCGGGAAACAAGCGCGATAATCATTAAAGACAATGCTATCGATGGAAGGATGGAACTATCGTATCCTTCCCAAAATGCTACCGGAAATAAACCCCATTTCAACGCAACTATATATTGCAAAAGGGCAGCAAATACAAAGTTCGGAACGGAAACACCGATTACTGCTATGAACATCGTGAGATAATCCCAAACGGTATTATGTTTTAAGGCGGCAATCATCCCTAGAATTAACCCAATGGATAATCCAAGAACGATGGCCTGCACACCAAGAAATGCCGAAGGGAGAATACGACTGGATAAAAGCTCGTTCACAGACTGTCCTTTATAATAATAAGAAATTCCTAAATCACCTTTTACAAGATTCACTAAATATTTTCCATATTGCACATAAACTGGCTTATCTAATTCATATTTTGCTAGAAACTCCATTCTTGCTTCATCTGTAAGACTAGATAATTTTTCTTCATTAAAAGGAGAGCCTGGCAACATCTTCATCAAGAAAAAAGTAATCGTTGCAATAATCCATAGTGTAATGATTATATTTAAAATTTTTATGCCAATAAATTTCCCCATACAAACACCCCTTTCCATGAAAAATTTCGTTTGTGTTAATAGAGTAGGAGGGAAAAACTCTCCCTCCTATCTACATTCTTTATTTTTCGATTGTTACATATTTCAATTCTAATGAACCACCAGGCGGCAATTCTAAACCTTTTACTTTTGGATTGATCATAAACGCTCTTCCATCAAAATAGAGTGGACCAACAATCCCTTTATCAATCAGAATCTTTTCTGCTTCGATAAACAAGTCAATTCGTTTATCTACATCTGTTTCCGTTTGCGCAGCCAATACTAATTCTTGATACTTGCTATCTTCAAAATAACCACGGGATCCAGATGGTGGCTGTCCAAGCCATTCATAAATGAATGTCATCGGGTCATTATAATCTGCTCCCCATCTGTTTATTGCAATCATAAAATCTCCGTCACGCATCGCTTCCAGTCTTCCACTAAACGGCTTCGTTACGATTGATACATCTACACCTAGATTCTTCTTAAACTCACTTTGTAAAAATGTTGCCGTATCTTTAGAAACAGAATCATCGGATGCCAATAATTCGATTGGCGGTAATTCGCCACTCTCTTTTATTCCTTCTTCCAGTAACTCTTTGGCCTTAGCCGGATCTGGTGTAAAGACATCACCTGCTATTTCACGATATGTTGACGAGCTGTTTCCGCTAATACCAGCTGGAACTACCCCTGTGCCTGGTAGTGAACCATTATTTAAAATAGTGTCTGTTAAAATTTTCGGATCAAACGCTAATTGAAATGCTTGTCTAATCTTCTCGTTATCAAATGGTTTTTCTTGTAAATTCACTTGCGTAAAATAAGTACGGAACATCGTTTCAGTTCCATAGCCTTCTTTCTCTTTATAGCTATTTACATCCGATGATTGTAAGTAAACTTTATCCAGTTTCCCAGAATCATATAAATTTAGAGCGGTACTTGCTTCTTTAATAACATCTAAATTCACTTTATCTACTGCGACATTATCTTTATCCCAATATTCTTTATTTTTTTCTAATGAAACACCTTTTCCTTGATCATAAGAGGTTAATACATAGGGGCCATTATAAAGAATGCTATCTGCTGTTAATGCATATTTGTCATATCCTACTTCCTCCACAAACTTTTGATTTAGTGGGAAATAAGTAACAAAAGCAGTTAAATCAAGAAAGAATGGTGTAGGCTGATTTAATGTAACAACGAGTGTTTTATCATCTGGTGCATCTACTGCAACGGCTGATTCATCTGCTTCACCAGCATTATATTCTGCTGCTCCTTTTACAAATTGAGCAATAATGAAAGCATACTCACTTGCTGTATCAGGATCTAATGTTTTTAGCCAAGCATATTTAAAATCTGCTGCTGTAACTGGTTCTCCATTACTCCATTTAATTCCCTCTTTTAAATGAAAGGTATAGGTTAATGCATCCTCAGATATATCTACACTTTCAGCCATAGCTGGTTGAGGTTTGTTGTCCTTATCAAGTCGATAAAGACCTTCAAGTACATTATTTAAGATGGTAAAAGATGTTCCATCCGTTGATTTCGTTTGATTTAAATCTGGTATATCTGATTCTAACGCTAGATTCAATGAACTAACTTCTTCATTGCTAGATTTTTCTCCTTCACTTGAGCTAAAGCCAGCACATCCACTAAGCAATAGCATGAATACTACAATTACCGATACATTTAACATCCACCATTTTCTCATCTTTTTCCCCCTTATTATGTATATAGCATGTACACAACAAAAAAATGTTATATTTTCTGACAAAAATAATAGCCGAAAATTGATGAGAGTCATTAGATGTTACTTCTTATAACATAAAATCATTATACTTCCCCTTATTAAGGAGGTCAATTACTATTTTAAATATTTAGAAAAATCAAAACACAATAATAATCATCCGTAAATCTATAGACTAATAAAGCAAAAAAGCACAAGGTATCCCTTATACTTCCCCTTAAATATAGATTCCTTTTTCTCAAAAAAAGGCGATTTGCTGATCGCAAGCTCACCTTTTTAATCACTATAATATAAATTTTTCTCTACTACGAGATGAAAGAATCTCTAAAATTACTTGTAGGATACAACCACTGTACGAAAATATAAGGAGGCAATAATAGCTTTTTCTCTTGATGTTCTGATATGAAATCAGCTATAGCGATAGTCGATTCCACTCCTCCATGCAAGGATAGGTAATAATTTAGTTTTTTCATTACCTTGATCAAAGTATCCAATGTCTCTTTATCTTTTCTTAAAAGTTTATAGGAAATCCCTAAATTAGACTTTATGCCAAGTTGCTTTTGATGTACTGCAACCTCTTGAAATTGATTGCTCTCGATGTGATCTAGTTGAACAAAAATTTCATTTTCAGCATCTAACTTGTAAACGCCATTATTAGGTATTCCTGCAACAACATCTTGATTCAATTTAATAATTAAAGGAGAAATAGCTTGGATAAATTCTGGTTCAAACTTGTCAAACACCTCAAATAAAATCTGTGCGAGCGTATTTTTGTGAAAAAGCGAATCCCTTGTTTTCCGTATATTTTTATGATGTTTTTCAATGGAACACGCGACAATATGAGAAGTTGATGGCTGTAAATAATCTCGATTCATTTGATCTTGATAGTTTACAAATATCTGTTGCATTAACTGATTATTCATCTCCACCATCCATCTATTACTCCGTTACCTTATTAACAATACTAAATGGTCCTGGTTGAGCTTCGGCTTCAGCAAAAGCCTTATCTAAATTAACCCCTAATGTTAAAGTTACGAGAGCAAGAACAGCTAAAATTACTTTTTTCAATGTAAACACTCCTATCATTTATGTTTTGTTACTAATACTTTAACGCATATGATTTGTTTATTGAAAGAAGTAAAATTCTATTATTTTTTCTATCATTTAAATATATTTTTTCCTATGTAATTTAACAAAGCGTACGACTAAACCACTTGAAATATTCCGAGTTTTATTTCTCATAATCTAGCGCTCTCCTTAAAAGATCGGCTGCCTTTTTATAGGCTTTCTTTTCATAAAAATGATTCCCAAGCTCTTTCGTAATTTTTTTGATTAAAGCTCCCTGATTTAATTGTATGGCTGTATCAAGTAGCTTTTGCATCCCTTTTTCATAGGAACTCTCATTCCCTTGTATTTTTTTCACCGATAGTTTAATCATATTAAGACGAATATAATCGTACTTTAACTGATGTTTTTCTGTTATGGCAATTGCCTTTTCTAAATACTTATCAACTAAAACCCAATCTTTTAGATCTATATAGATTTCTACCAATCTTTTTAATGGATAAACATTTTGTTGCTCTAACGAATGCCTTTCAAACTTTTCCATGCTTTTTATATAGTATGTGACAGCACCGCGATAATCCTTCTTTTTTTCATAAATTCTGCCCATATTATGTTGAATCATAGCAGTATAGCTTACATATTTCTCCCTGTCTTTATCTTTTACTATAATAGCTTCTGCTTTTTTTAAGCACTCCATTGAAGTATCTAATTCATTATTTAATTGATATTGGACCCCAAGTGTAATTAAGACAATAATGATATTTTCTTTTTCTCCATATTTTTTAAATATTTCATAGGCTTTTTGTGAATAATAAAGACTAACCTCTTGATTAGCATAAGTCCTTTGCTTAACCAAGCTAAGATTATAGTATAATTTTGCAGCCTCTAAATTATCTTTATCTTTTAGCAAACTTTCCCCTTTAGAATAATAATGATTTGCAAGTGTAAAGTCCTGAAGACAATAAAAGAAGTTTCCACAAGCCAGAAAATAATAAAAATATTCTTCTTCTAACTCCACACTCATTTCTCCAGAAATAAACCTTTTCGATAAGTTGTAAATGCTCCTTGCCTGCTCTATTTCCCCTTTCGTCGTATAGTACCTCAACAGAACTCCATAGATCTCCAGATTTATTTCTGTAGAGTTCAACTCTAGTGTTTGGATATGTAAATAAGAGAGATTTTCTTCTGTTATTTCGCCGTTCCGTTTATAATTTTCTACAATTCCCAGCGTTTTCTCGTCTCTATTCGGGCTACTTAACTCGGTTAAATCATACCCAAGTCTTTTCGATACTTTTCTTAGAAACTCTGCCGAAGGATTAATTTGTCCATTTTCAATCCGGCTTAAATAAGTGATAGAACATATACCTTCTGTAAGCTCTTTTTGTGTTAACTGCTTATGAATTCGCAGTTGTCTTATTCTTTCACCTACCATTTCATCTTCCTTCTTTCCTTTCATTTCCATTTAATTTGCTATTACAATTATTATATCGCTCTTATACCATTTTAATTGAAAATATATAATGAAATTTTCTGTACTTTTGCAAAAAATAAAATTATACTATCAATTTTGAAATAAGTAAAAGAAACTTGTCCTGTCCAAGAAAAACAGTTCAAGTTTCTTTAATAGGTGCTATTCTACCAACTTTTTAATATTATTCATGATAAATCCACTCTTTGGCAATGTTGGCATCTGACTTAAATTATATTGTAAATCTTGATTCGGTACGTCATATTCCATTTTTGTTGAAAGAGCTCGTAAAACTACTTTCATCAATTCGACAGTAACCCCTTCTCCAGGGCAACGGTGTCCTTTTGCTGGGTCTCCTCCACCTTGTGGAATAAAATCAAATAATCCCCCGTCCCAATTTTCAAATCGACCAGGATTAAATTGAGTAGGATTTCCCCATAGACGAGCATCATGATTGGTCCCATATATATCTAATAACACAAGTGAGCCTTTTTGAAAGGAATGCCCACGCCAAATAAATTTATTTCGTACACGGGCACCGAGAAATGGTCCAAAGGGATAATATCGACGCACTTCATGGATGAACATTTCTATATAATGATTATCAGCATAACGAAGTTTTTCTTTTTCTTCCACATACTCATGCATAGCTAATGCAGCAAACGTAATAAAAGTAGAAATTGCCACAATTGGTCTTAACACATTAATTAATTCGATAGCTGCCATTTGCGTATCAAGCTGTGTTCCATCTATTTTTTTATAAAAAGCCATTTCATGTAGAGCCGTTCCTTGCTCCGTTACTACTTTTCCATTGCGTACATTTTCCATCAAATCCTTTATCCATCGTTCTGCTCGGTTACGAGCCATTCTTCCTTTCCAATGCACGGGACCAATTGTTCCGAAAGCATAAACCATTGCGATAAAATCGTCCCCACGTTCTGTCACTTCTGTTTCTGCAAGCGGAACTCCTGCCCACTGACAAGCTACTTTACATAAAAGATGCTTCATTTCATCAAATAAAACAACTTGATCAGCATTTTCCCACTGTTTCATAACATCAGCAAGATATTCTGTTGTAAGAGTAGCTAGTTTTTGTTGATGAGCAGGTGTCAATAATGACATAAAGAGCAGCTTTCTGTGAAGATGTATTTCACCATCCAAGCTTTGAATCGCATTTTTCCCAAACAATGATTGTTGCACGCGCATTGGAGCAGCACCTTTACGTTGAAACTTCTCCGTGTCATAAAAGACTTTCACAGCTTCCTCTCCTCTTATACAAATAACTTGTTGACCCAATAAACGCACCTTAAAAATATCCGTTTTATACTTATCCATTCTTTTATTAATAAATAAGTACCCTTCTTTTAGTAGAGTGACAGTTTTATCTAATCCTTTTTCTGAAGGTATTTTTGATTTTGTTGACATTTCTGACTCTCCTTTAAACCTAAACGGTTATCAATAAAAAAACAACAGCAGGTATCCTTCTGTTATTTTTTTGAATTTTTCATTGCTTTTAAGAAAATTGCCCCAATCCCAAATACAGTTAGAGTAGTAAGGATAGGGTGTTTTCTTCTTTTTACGCACTTACTACGAGAACCATTCAACCCTTTCTCATGTAAACCATACCCTGAATGAAATAAATAATTACTATTCTTCCGAAAATCAGAAAATTTATTTTTATATGGGGTAGGAGAAATCCTTATATCCCTTTGTTTTAATTCATTTAAGCCATGTAAGTAAAGAACCCTTTTATCATATTCTCTTTCTACAGTATTCAATAGTAAGCCTCCTAATGATGAACCAGAATACAACTAGTATTTGGTAAATTGCAAAGAATAATCATTAGGAAAAAAACGCCATGCTTATTTTATCTATACAGACAGTTAATGTTATGGAAAACGTTCATTTCAACGGAGATTATAAAAAGAAGAGTGAGGAGAAAAAATGAATGAATACATCTAAAAATTCAGCCATTCATTTTTTCTATTTGAAGTGTCTCTAACTAGCCAATAGCCTTTGTTAAAGTTACATTTCCCTTCCAAATATGAACAAGGAGAGCAAGTATCGGAAATGCTATAGCAAAGAGTAAAGCAGCCTCCGGACTAAATTGATAATAGCTATAACTTCCAACCCAAGAGCCAAAAGCTCCGCCTAAGAAGAAGATCGTCATATACAATCCATTCAGTCTATTCCTAATCGATGGATTTAAACTATAAATAACCTTTTGACCCAATAACATATTTCCTGCTACACCAATGTCTAGAATAATTCCAGAGATGACGATAAGCACAATGCTTATAAACGAATGATCTCTTACAAAAAACAGAAGAACAATAGAAAGGATAACCAGGCCTATTGATACATTTGTCATAAAGTATATATAACCTTTATCTGCTAACTTCCCAATATAAGGAGTCAATAATGCTCCAGCAATAGCAACAAAACCAATGAGCGCAATTTCATTATTTGAGAAACGCAAGGACTCGGATCTTAATAATATCGGCATAACCGTCCAATATAAACTAAACGTAGCAAATATACAGGCATGATAAAACGCTCTTTGCTGTAAAGGCACTGTATCAAATAAAACTCTTACCATCGAACGTAATAAAGCAGGATAGGTTATCCCAAGGTTTGATTCTACTTCAAAGTCCGGCAAAAATTTCAATAATAATAGCAAAATAGAAACTAAGAGAAGGAAAGAAAAAAAATAGACCATTCTCCATCCTACCCAATCCGTAACAGCGATTGAAAATGGACGCGCAATCATAATTCCGATTAAAAGCCCACTCATTACTTTTCCAATATAATTTCCAGCTTCTTCTTTTGGTACAATTTTCATCGTTAACGGAACAAGCATTTGAGCTGCACTAGCACCGATTCCTATAATGGTAACAATGAACAAAAAGAGAAAGCCATTTGTTGATAATAAAGCTCCAATTAATGAAAGGATTGTCAGTCCTAATAGAAAGACGATTATTCGCTTACTTTTGTATAAATCCGCCATCGGCACTAAAAAAAATAAACCAGCACCATATCCTATTTGCGTTAAAGTTGTTAAAAGTCCAGAAAAATTAGAAGAAATATGTAGATCCGCAGAAATAAATTGGATAATTGGCTGGGCATAGTAAATATTAGCGACAACTGCTCCACAGCTAATCGCTAAAAGAAAGATGAGAAAATTTGTTTTTTTATTCATTTACCTTAATTCCTTCCATCAGACTAGATGTTATATAATATAATTATTTCAAAAGGAAAAGTCTAGAATAACAGCTTGACTATTTTCATTATGCTCTGAAGCTTTAACTCAAGGAGCTAAAACGCCGACACAATAAAAACAAGGAGTGTTTATCCGTCATAAAAACGGTTAAACACTCCTTGTTTTTTCCCTTCATCTCACTCCCAAACAAACGTACAAATCTCCGCTTCCTTCATTTGATGGGAATCGAACAGCTCCCCGTTCATTTCTTCCAATAAATTGGATCTGCTCGGATATTTCCCATTACATGCCACAGATAAAGGCTGTTTTTCTCCTGTTAAATTATATCCTCGAAGAACTATTTCCTTGCTGTTCTCCTTCTGCTTAAAGGCTGTTAATCGAAAAGCCTTTCCGTCCAATTGTATAAATTCATATGTGGACGGATACGTACCTTTATGGATATCCGTTTGAACACTCGAAAAAGGAATTTGGAAATTAATCGCTGCATGATAGGATTCTAACTTGTTCGTACTATCGTGAAATCCTACTGCGAATTTCACTGTTTGCCTTCCTTGGCACTGAGCTTCCGGCGTTGGGAAGTAACCCCAATCCCCCAATTCTCCAACTGCTCGAAGCAAAGTTACTGCAATAGTATCCTCAACTATTTCATATTCATTAAGTCCATAATTAGCAACCGTAACCCCTCTATGCCCATCATGCAAATTAACAAATGCATGCTGATGCTGCGGATTAGTTGGATTTTCCCAGCCGGAATTTACTTTATTCGGCCTCTTCACTACTTCGAAAACGCTATCCGCTTCGTGTTCATCTACATGAATACCTGTTGGAAAAAGCACCCGCAAGCGATGGTCCTTCATTTGGTTATCAAATGATGTTTCGAACAAAAGCTGATTACTATTTGACTCTAATCTTATTTTCGTTTTCAGTTCTAATGTTTTTAGCTTTTTCGAACGACCCGCGTTTCGTTCACGAAATTCAATTAATCCCTTCTGTTCCTCTGATAACCTTTCATCAGCTGATTCCGGAATAATCATTTTTTGTGTTAAAAGCACTTCCCCATATGCAAATGTATCTGCGAGAACTTCTATCTTTACAGTCCCTGCAGAAGATAAAATAGGCTGATCTCCTTTTGGCATTTTGTAAATATATTCATTGCCAACATCTCCAGTACTCTCAAAAACAAGGAAATTAGTGTATATACTATTCGTCGCTTTATCCCAAATGGTCAATGTACCATTTTGTTCTATTTCCACCTTCACATGATCATTTTCCAAAAGCTGACCATTATTTTGAACAAACCTTTTGCATTCTCGCTGCTGTGATTCCCCTTCTATAAGCGCGTAAGTTTTCCAAGATAATGGGCTCATTTGATTTATCAGGAGCTCCACGGTCACATAAGCACCAATAAACGGCTGACGAAAACGATCCTCTGGCAGATCATATCCAAAACGAATATCCGTGCAGATTAATCTTGCTGGAATCTCCACTCCCTGTTCATCGATGACTTTTATCGTTGGAAGTTCTTCTGCTTTTAGCTTGCGATACAATTCATCTGGACGTCCACTAGAAAACGGAAGCCTCTTCCACTCTATCTCGATTTCTACTGAACCTGTTTTTGCACTGCCAGCTGTATTAAAGACAATAAATGGGCGGCTTTCATCTGGAAAGTAACTAGTATCAACTTGTTCTGCTAGTCGATTCATGGCTTCCTTTTTTATAAACTGTCCAACTTCCTCTGCTTTATGAAAGCGAGTCATCATTTCACGATGTACCTCATCCACACAGCAGCCGCAAATACTGTCATGTGGATGATTTTGCATCAATTGCTTCCAGGAAAACTGGAACATTTCATGAGGATATTCCCCCTCTTTTTGATACGCCATTGCAGCCAATGGTTCTGCTACATTTTCTAACAATCTACTAACATCTGTATTTCTTTGTTTCAGATACACTCTTGCAGAAGCGGTATTTGCTAACGTATACCAACCATCCGTCTCCTGACTAGTTAATTCTCCTTTCACTGTGTGTAGATTTTCAGGAATATCCTGTTTCAAAATCTTCATGTACTCATCAAAACTACTATGTATGAAGGTTATGTCAGGATATAAAGCATTAGCAACCTCAATTGCCTTTGTAATATTTTTCTGCACTGGCTGATGATCACAGCCATTCATAAACAGTAGATGTTCTGTTGATGCATATTGAAGGGCATCCTTTAATTTCTGATCCCAAAATTGCTTCGCTTCTACTTCCTCTACAGGAATTTCGTTTCCATTACTATACCAATTTGCAAAAAGAATGCCTAAAACAGAGGATTTATCAGGACCTTCCCACCACATTTCCGAAAATGGTGAACTATATTGATCATCATTGATAACAATATTATTAAATCCTGTAGGTTTCACGCCTCTACCAAAGGCTGCTACATCCATACCTGACTGTTGAAGGATTTGTGGTGCCTGCCCCATATTACCAAATGTGTCCGGAAAATAACCTAACTTAACAGGAGAACCCCATTTTCGACATTCTTGCAATCCAATTAATAGGTTACGTACATTCGATTCACTACTAATCAAGAAATCATCTTGAAGAATATAGAAAGGACCAATCTTTAATTTTCCCTCTTGAATATACTTTTTGAGTTTCCATTCATTTTGCGGCTTTACCTCCAAGTAATCATCAAGAATAATTGTCTGACCGTCTAAATGAAAGCTATCAAAATGGGGATCTATTTCAAACAATTCTAGTAAATCATCGATTAATTGAACAAGTCGCATTCGATGCTGTTCAAAAGGCAAATACCATTCTCTATCCCAATGACTATGGGAAATAATATACACTTTTTTCATCTAGAGCACTCCTCGGTTAGCTTCTTTGTTATTTTTTCTTCACTCGAATATCAAAGTAATCCATTACAAGCTCGCAAAACATCATATTCGCCCAAGAGAACCACTCTCTTGTATATCGAGATGGATCATCGACATCAAACCCCTCATGCATTAAATGTGTTCCTCCATCACAGGATACAAGTAAATCCAGGATTCTCTCTTTCTCCTTTTTATCCTCAGTAGTCAAACCTTCCATCGCAAGAGCAATTGGCCAAATATAATTTACCGGTGTATGAGAGCTTCCTATCCCCTCTGCATGTTCCCCTTTATAAAAGTAAGGATTTTCTTTGCTAAGCACAGTCCGGCGTGTAGCTTGGTATCTCTCATCCTTCTCCTCTATAAATCCAAGATACGGAGCAGACAATAGATTAGGAATATTCGAATCATCCATTATATTAAAATTGCCTTTTCCATCTACTTCATAGGCATAAATTTCTTCTCCGTCTTCATTGCGAACTACAGCAAATTCTTCAATTCCCCTTTTTATAGCTGCTTTTAATTTTTTGAATTCAGGAACAAGATTCTTATCCAAGAGAACATCTTCATAAATCTCTATTAAATAACCAAGGACTACGCTAGCAAACATATTGGAAGGCACTAAATAACCGTAAGCACAAGCATCGTCACTTGGTCGAAACCCTGACCAAGTCATGCCAGTTGGTACTACCCCTGCTCCCCGCCCCTTGTTCACCAAGGTATCCTCTTTTCTATCCGTTACTCTTTCAAACGTATAAGGTGAATTCGTATGATCTTGTTCTACCACCCATACTTGCATTATTTTTTGAATTGCTTCTTGAAACGTATTATTAAATTGATCTGTTTTTCCTGTTGCCTTCCAGAACAAATAACTAAGCTGAATAGGATAGCATAAAGAGTCGATCTCATACTTCCTTTCCCATATCCATGGATTCATTTTCGTTAGATCAGTTTGATGTCCTGCTCCATCCGCCGCCTTGTTGAAAGCGTTCGCATACGGGTCTAAGCAAATATACTGAAATTGTCTTTCGATAAGTCCAGCAATCATATTAGCCATTTCCTCATCTGTTTCTGCCAGTACTAAATATGGTCTAACTTGTGCGGTTGAGTCTCTAAGCCACATCGCTGGAATGTCACCAGTTACAAGAAAAGTAGTTCCGTCCTCCAGCTTTTCGACCGTTGTTTCTAATGTATTGGCAAAGCATGTATTGAAATTAACTGCCCAATCAGCATGTTCTTCTCCGCATTTTTCCGTAATCATTTTCATAAATTCTCGTACTGATGACATCGCTGTTTTTTGATATGACATTTTTTAAACCCCTTTTCGAATTTGATATATCATTTATCACTATTTTAGTTTTAAATTTTCCAATTGTCTAGCTTTTCTTTGACTGTTTTCCTATACCTTGTTTTCTTTTAATGGAGTTTTATCATAATAACTTATTCCTCCCCACTGATGGTTAGTTGAACCATCTAGACCTATACGGACAGTTAATCTTCCACCTCTCTTCCTCAAATTCTCTTAAGTAAGAGGTGAGCGTCTTACTGCCCGTTAAATTGGGATAAAAATGAAAAAGTCTCTATCTTCCCAAAAACAATCTTTACTGTAACCATTTTCATGTTATAATAAATTTGATATATCATTTAAGGAGTTTATAATGAAAAAAGAACCGCTTTATCAGAAAATCGTCTCAGACATAATGGCTCAAATTCAATCCGGGGAATTAAGACCAGGCGATCAAGTACCTACAGAATTAGAAATATCAAAGCATTATAATGTCAGTCGGATAACCTCTAAAAGGTCTTTAACAGAATTGGAAAATCAGCAGTTAATTGAAAGGATACAAGGGAGAGGAAGCTTCGTTTCCGAACAGAAGCAAGTTCATTCTAACGTCATTCTCTTTATCTTGCCTTTTCCCAACAACCCAGGCTTAGGGGATTATACACAAGGAATTAGCCGTTTTATTGAGAATTCATCCTACACAGTCCAAATCCAGACCAATACATATCTTACGAAGCTTGACTCAAAAAAAATCACGTCTATGTATGCTGGATTAATTCTCTACCCAGAGGCTGGGACATCCCATTTAGATATTCTTTATACATTATATCTCGAAAAATTTCCGGTTGTCGTGCTCGATAAGAAAATCGAAAGCATTCCTTTTCCTTTTATTACATCTGATAATATGCAAGGCGGATATTTAGCTACTCAACATTTGATTATGCAAGGACATAAAAAAATCCTTTTTTACGCGACCCAAAACCTAGAACGAAGCTCGACTATCCGGGAACGCTACTTAGGATATTTAAAAGCGATTCACCAAGCTAAATTAGATTATCACGATTCAAAAGTAGTAAATCCCAAGGAAGACACCAGTGGCTTTATCGATAAACTAAAGGAAGAAAACGTTACAGGGGTTATTGTAGAGAACGATATTAACGCCATTCATTTAATGAAAGAAATCAAAAGCTGCGGCTATCAAATCCCTGAAGATTTTTCTATTATCGGATTTGATAATATCCAAGCATCTGGACTTATAGACCCAGGACTAACAACGATTGCCCAAAGATTCGAGGAGATAGGATATCAATCTGCCAAACAGCTTATTCAATTAATCGATAAAAAACAAGATATTCAATCTGTTATAGTTCCTATTGAAATAATAATTAGAGAATCAACGAATTAAGGAGAGAGATGTCTATGCTAGAATTAATTGATACAAGACAAGGGACAGAAAATCAATATAGCTATTCAAACGGGAACACACTTCCCCTTACTGGTTTTCCATTTGGAATGAATTTCTTTGTTCCGCAAACAAAGCATAATAATGGAAGCTGGTTCTTCCATCCAAGAGATCGTGTGTTTCAAGGATTTCGTCTAACCCATCAGCCTAGTCCTTGGATGGGGGATTTCTCTCATTTATTAGTAACGCCCATTTCAGGCTCTTTTCAAAATGCTGATATTTATCATTATCAAAGCTCCTATCGACCAGAGAGTGCCATTTATCAGCCACATTATTTACAAATAACCCAGGCACGCTATCAAATTAAGAACGAACTGGTTCCTACTACATATGGCGCTATTCTTCGTTCTGATTATAAAGATTCCAACCTGCCAGGTTTGTCACTCTTACTTCCAGGCAAAGGTGAAATTTCCCTAGATATCGATAAAAAACAAATAACTGGTTATGTTTCTAATTTTGCCGGCTGTGAAGATCCCTATTTCAAAATGTATTTTGCAATGACCTTTAATCATTCTATTAATCAAGTGCATACTGGATTTTTTCAAGAGGATAAATCGTTTACTCCAGCTCTTTCAGCATCTGGAGAGGATCAACAGTTTTTAATTCGGTTTTTATTGAATGAAAGCGAACCATTAGAAACTCGTCTTGCGACTTCTTTTATTAGTAGCGCTCAAGCAGAATGGAATTTAACCCAAGAGCTGTCCCCTTTTACTTTTGCTGCGCTCAAAAGGAAAGCAGCAGAAGCATGGGAATATTACTTAAATAAAATTGAAGTGAAAAATCGAGAT
Source organism: Niallia sp. (assembly GCF_031978665.1). Classification (NCBI taxonomy): domain Bacteria; kingdom Bacillati; phylum Bacillota; class Bacilli; order Caryophanales; family Bacillaceae; genus Niallia; species Niallia sp. The sequence continues at coordinate 91,814 of NZ_DALZDK010000003.1, forward strand.
TTTTCAGCGGTTAAAACCTTTTATCACTGTATGTATCGAATGTTTCTATTTCCCCAAAAGTTTTATGAAGTAAATCAAGAAGGAGAACCGATTCATTATGATACGACGAGCAAAACAGTAAAGCCAGGTGTACTGTATACGAATAATGGCTTTTGGGACACATTCCGTACCGTCTATCCTCTTTATTCTCTTCTTATTCCAAATGAATACGAGGAAATGCTGCGAGGATTTTTAAACAACTATAGAGAAACTGGCTTTTTGCCAAAATGGCTATCTCCAGATGAACGAGGACTTATGCCAGGCACATTGATTGATGCTGTCATTGCTGATGCGGCGATAAAAGGGATTGCACTTGATCTCCTTCCAGAATTATTCGAAGCAATGGTTAAAACAGCTTCTACCGTAAGCTCAAAACCTACTTATGGGCGCCAAGGAATCGAGGACTATGATACTTATGGCTACATTCCTTCCAGCCATCATGAAAGTGTTAATCATACACTTGATTACGCTTACAGCGATTTTTGTATTAGCAGAGTAGCGAAACAACTAGGAGATAAAGAGATTGAAAAGGCTTTTGAAAAACGAGCATATAATTACCGCAATATCTTCCATAAAGAAACCGGATTTATGCGCGCAAAAGATAAACAGGGAAAAGTAGAAGAGCCGTTTAATTCCTTTAGCTGGGGACAAGATTATGCCGAAGGAAGTGCTTGGCAGAGTAGTTTTGCTGTTTTTCACGACTTCGCAGGATTAATCGATTCCTATGGAGGAAAAGAGCCTTTTAGAGAAAAATTAGTCCAGCTGTGCAATCAGGAGCCTGTTTTTGAAACAAAAGGCTATGGATTCGAAATCCATGAAATGAGCGAAATGGCTGCCATTGATTTTGGGCAAGTCGCAATATCCAATCAGCCGAGCTTCCATTTGCCTTATTTATTTACCTATGCGGGAGATCCTGCCTCTTCTCAAGTCTTATTAAAACAATTAATGACACAATTATTTTCCAGCTGTCCAACCGGTTATCCTGGTGATGAAGATAATGGCAGCATGTCTGGCTGGTTTATCTTTAACAGCATGGGTTTTTATCCGGTCTGCCCTGGAACAGGAGAGTATGTAATTGGCATTCCTATCTTTGATTCGGTTACGATTCATCTTCCGAATGATAAGAAAATCGACATTTCAACCAAATTTAATCAGCCGCAATTTAACTTTATTCACCAGCTTGCTGTTAATAACGAAACATATAATAAGCTATTTTTAAATCATGATTCACTCATTAAAGGCTGTAAGCTAGACTTTCAGCTTGGCCTCGTCCCACTAGACAAGAAATATGCAGTAGATGAACTCCCTTATTCCTTATCAACGGATACTGGGAAAGCCATATAAAGTGAAACTTCCATCAGTGGGGCGCACTCCTCCCCACTGATGGTTAGTTGAACTAATCGGACCTTTATGGACAGTTGTTCTCCCACTTATCTTCATCGTATTCTCCTAAGCAATAGGGGAGAATCTTACTGTCCGTTAAGAGTGGGATAAAAAGGCAGTGGCACTAAGATTATGCATGGATCAAAGCCTTAGTGTCCCTTTTTTACTCATCAATCGGCAGAAATAATTGCTGATAGCTATCCCTAAATTCTTTTGGCGAAATGCCACAATATTTTTTAAAGTTTTTATAAAAGTAACCAGGGCTCATATAGCCAATTTTTTCAGAAATTTCGTTTATATTTAGATCAGAATGCAATAATAAATTTTGGGCTAGCTTGATTCTATAATGATTTAGGTATTGGGAAAAGCTTTTATTTGTTTCCTTCTTAAAAATCTGCCCTACATACATTACATTTAAATGGAGCCTCTCTGCAATAGCCTTTAACGTTAAATCTTCGCTGTATTCTTCTTGAATGATTTTTAGGACATTCTGAACATTGATACTGTATTCTCTTTTAAATTTTTTATACTTGAGATTGTCCATAAGATCCTTAATAATCATTTGAAGCTCCGTAAAGGAACTGGCTTTATTTATTTTCTCGACCATCTCTTCATAGATTAATTCATCCTGAATCTCAAGCTCTCGATAAATATCCATAAAAACAAGGAAAATAATATAGCGGGTGTATTCAGGAGAAGCAGCATATTCCATTAACCCATCAAAAATTTGGTTAATTTCTTTTTGGATTGTTTTTATATTCCTTATACCTAGCGCCTTCTTAAACGCTAAGAAAGATAGATTTGGGACATTCTCATTTAATGCATTCATCATTTCAGAGTCTGCAAGGTGCTGCTTGTGCTCATAAAAGGAACAAAGATATAGGCTACTCTTTGCATGTTCATAGCTAATCGAGACATCAGCCATTCTCTTTACCTCTTCCCCTCTGCCAAAAACAACCTTTTTTGGGCGACACAGCACTTCAATTGCTTTTAGTAAGTGATTAAGTTCCTCTCTTTCCCCAAAATAGATAATAATCCATTGCCCTTCTTCATAATGATGAAAAAAATACAGGTCCTTGCGCTTATGTAACATCTGATGAACAGGCTCATTCAGATTCTTTTCATAGGGAAAGATCAGAACCTGATACCTATTTGATTCTGTATAGAGATCAAAGGTGCTCAGCATCTTTTTTAAATCCATATAGTCGATATCATCATGAACCCATCGTTTTAATAGATGTTCAAGTAAGAACTTCTCTCCTTGCATTCGTCGCTTTTCCTCTTCAAACTCTTTGATGCATTTTTTTAACGTCTCAATTAATTCTTCCTTATTAATTGGTTTAATCAAATAGTTCTCTGCCCCCATTTGAATACTTTCTTTTACATATTCAAACTCTTGGTAGCCTGATAGCACGATAAAGCGAAAAAATATCGTTTCTTTTTGTGCCTTTTTTAAAAAGTCGATGCCAGAAAGAATTGGCATGGTAACATCGGTAATAACAATATCCACCCTTTGCTTGCGGACATATTCTAATGCCTCTAGCCCATTGCCAGCAATGCCGACAATTTCAAATCCAAGCTCCTCCCATGGAATGAGCTTTTGCAAACCTCTGACTATCATATATTCATCATCAACAAGCAGAACTTTATACAAGGTTCATCCTCTCCTTTTAAAACAAGATTTCGATTGTCAATCCTCCTAATGGATTTATCTTTAAAGTCATACTGTAGGTGTCGCCAAAATAGGAACGTAATCTTGCATTTACATTTTGTATGCCAATAGAGGATTCAAACTTATTTTCCGAAGAAGGCGTTTTCAACATTTCGTTGATTTTCACCAATTTATCTTCCTGTACTCCTGTTCCGTTATCTTTGATTGAAATGCATGTATGCTGGTCTTGCCTTGAAACCTTTACACTAATTGTATTGTTTTTCCTTGTATGATCAATGCCATGAATAAAAAAATTCTCCACAAGGGGCTGGATCGAAAATTTAGGAATGCTTATATCTCCAAGCTCTTTCTCTATCTGAAATCCATAAGCGATTCGATCACGATAGCGCATTTGATACAAATAAGCATACTTCTCACAAAATTCAAGCTCATGCCTAATCGTTACGACCTTCTCTTGTGTGATACTATTGCGTAATAAGCTTCCAAAAACGTATACGACATTCGATAATTCATCTGCTCCTTCACTAACTGCATACATACGAATATACTCTAGCGTATTATAAAGAAAGTGTGGATCAATTTGAGACTGAAGTGCTCTCATATTGGCGTCCTTTTGTTTTATTTCCAAGTTATAAATATCCTCTATGTTTCGATTAATGCTATCTAGCATCTGATTAATACTATGGGAAATATCTTTCAACTCTCCTAGTTTCGTGTTTTCTTCTATTCGGATTCCCATATTCCCATTAGATACTTGATTAGTTACTTTTTGTATATCTTCTACTTGAATAACATATCGTTTAAATGTTTTCCGCAAACCATATAGTAGAATTCCATCTAATATGGCACTAACAAATAAAAAGAAAACAAGACTTTGCATCGATTGTTTATTAACTGCCTTTTTGCTGACAAATGCTAAAACCTCAAAATCATTGCTTGTATTCACTCTTTTAATATAATATTGCTGTTCTAAGTCTCTAAGACTAATAACCGATGCTTCTTCTAGATTCCCTTCTATTGTTTTTTGAAGAGATGCATCTTTTTTATTTCTTCCTTGATAGTATACTAGCTTTTTTGTATCAGAAATAATCGCCACTTGAAGAGAATTTTTCTCTTTGTCATTGTCTAAAATTCGTTCTAATTCTTTATCATTAAAGACAATGGATACAATACCAATTTGTGATAGTGTATTAGGATCCTTTAGCGCCTTTTGATAGACTACTTGATTCTTCAAGACAGGAACATTGATATATTTCTTTCCTCCCTTGTTGTTCTTCGTAGAATAGTATACTTCCTTATAATCATTTAAAGAAATGCTGACCGATTCGATATCATCGTCCATATAGTACATCTCTGTTACAATTCTAGGAAGATAAAGAAAGGTGTTATTTTTTTGCTCACTTAAGGATTTTTGCAAATAAGCAGCTGGCTCTAATTCAAAATACTGATAAATGCTCGTAATCATCTCTGAGTTTGCCATTAAATTAGCTACAACTTTATCTAGCTTCTTCTCATTGTCTGTCACAGTATTTTCCAATTGATTAGCAACCCTTTCAACGGTATCAATTGCCGCTCTTTGCTTAGCCTGACTAGTATTGTAGCTAACTAATAACGCAAACAGTGTAACAGCAGCAATTAAGATGATTGAATACGTTTTTAATAGCGAATTAATGAAATATTTACTTCCCAATTAGCATCATCCTTAAGAAACATATACTAGTTTTTCATTCAGTTTTGTAAAGAGTTTGTTGGAAATAAAACTAGCTAGTATAATAAACAGCGAGATACTTCCGAATAAAATCAATGCTGGATTATAGAAGGTAAGAATTGAAACGGCAACAAGCACCCCCCCAAGCTTGAGGAGCGTCCAAAAGTCCATAAAAAACAATAGTAGTGACAACTTCCATACATTTTTTATGGTTGCTTCATATTGTGATTCAATAAAGAGCATAAACAAGAAACTGATAGCCATTAAAAAAAGCGCAAAGATTAGCAGAAAATCAATAATTAAAAAGATCAAATGATTGATTTGGAGAGAAAAGTAAAGATTATAGCTTAAAATTACTCCGAGTAATAAGAACCCTCCAAAAAAGAAATTCCCTCGTTTATAGCTAGATTTAAAGGTAGAGAAAACATTTCCCCATGTCAATTCCTGATATTCCCACCGAAATGCTTGAAACAGCTTTACTATCGTCAAAAAAGCAGGACCGATTCCAAAAATAACTCCTCCCATAATGGTTAATAGCCAAAAATAGAGATTCAGTTTTAATACGACATAAAATCGATTAAAAAAAGTTGTTAAAAAGGACGCTATCATGTCTATTCTCCTTTCTATTATTATATGATGAAAAAAGGCACGTTAACTAGAGCTAACGCACCTTTTGAAGATTAGTTTTTAGATGCTTGAAATGCATCAAATTGTTTTTGCATTTCTTCACGGACTTTTTCATATCCAGCACCTTTTAGTTTCTCATTTAATTCTGGAATCGCTTTATCCGGATCCAATGTTCCTGTATTTAAGCCATCAAGGTATTGACTCATCACATTCGAAATATTTGTAATTTCCGTTTTTACGGAGTCAGTATTAAATGTGAAACCAAGAATTGGTGAGCTTGTTGCGTTCGCAATATTTTCATCTCTCTGTTTGATTTGTTCATCTGTAATGGAATCTTGAACATAAACAATTTTGTTATTTCCTGTATTCCAAGCTGCCATATGGTTATTTGATTTATAGCCATCTAGCAATTTTACCTGATTATCGCCTACCTTTTCCCATGCCTTTCCTTCTTCTCCATAAATCAATCCATTTAATAGGTCTTGATCAGAATTTAAGAGACCTAAGAATTCTACTGCTTTTTCTTTATTCTTAGAATTACTAGAAACAACGAAGTTTGCCATTTGCGCCTGTGCAGTTGATTTAATTGGATCCGTAATAGCCTTTGATACAATCGGCTGCTCTGCTACTGTTGATAATAGTGTATCACCGTAGTCATACGGCCCTTGTGTTTCTTGACGAACAAACCATGTGCCACTGTTTAAAGGATATTCGGTATTGCTTGTTGCTGCATCCTTTGCAATATATCCTTTATTATAGTATTGGTGCATGATTCTTAAGTTTTCTTTCATTTGTTCATTGTCATACTGATTAATAATTTTCAATGTATCTCCATTTAAATCCACTGCAAAAGGCATGCCATTTCCTAATACAAAATCCATATTTGGTAAAACGCGGAACCCTTGACCCACGGAGAACGGCATCACATCTTTTTCATTTTCTTTGATTACTTTTAAAAGAGGCTCTAGATCCTTGTATGCTTCCACATTAGAAATATCTAGGTTGTATTTATCTATATACTGCTTATTAAAGGAGAACATCGTTTGTGCATACACATTGCCGTTTACTGGAAAAGCATAAAGCTTACCATTAACTGTGTTTCCTTCAATATAAGCAGGATCTAGCATGTCATATGCTTCTTTCGCATGATTCGGAAGTAAATCCGTTAAATCTGCATAAGCTCCTTTTTGCGCATTTGTTACGTAATTATTCGCATAAGCTATATCATAATTTTCACCAGAGGACACGATGACTGACATCTTTTTCTCATAATCTCCCCAGCCAATATATTGTAAATTAACACGAACGCCGATTTCCTTTTCCGTTTTCTTATTCACATTATCCATTAACACATCAAAATTTTCCGGTTTATCCCCAATTTGATACATCAATAAAGTGGTTACTCCATCTTTGGAATTGTTATCAACTGTAGAATTCCCTTTTAGACTACAGCCTGCTAACACGGTGCCAACCAGCAACATTAGTACAAGCAGAAAAGGAACTTTTTTCTTCATCTTCATTTACATATCCCCCTTTTATTTAATTACTCTTTTACCCCGCCAATCGTTAAGCCACTAACAAAATACCGTTGAAAAAATGGATAGCTGCAAGCAATCGGAAGAGTAGAAATAACAACCATTGCCATTCGAGTAGCCTCTTTCGGAATAGCAGCCATACCACCCGATAAGTTCCCACTTAAACCAGCATTTTGCGTCATAAAATCAATATTACTTTGAATCTTCATCAATAAATATTGAAGTGGCACCAGATTATCGCTTTGAATATATAGTAGTGCATTAAACCAATCATTCCAGTATCCTAATGCAGCAAATAAGCTAATAGTTGCAATTCCAGGAACAGCTAAGGGTAATACAATCTGTGTAAATATCCTCATTTCACTTGCACCATCAATACGAGAAGATTCAATAATCGATTCTGGAACCTGTCTTCTAAAGAATGTTCGCATTACAATGATGTTAAATGGACTTAAAGCCATAGGAAGGATAAGGGCCCACACTGTATCCTTTAACTGTAGCATATTTGTCATAACAATATAGCTCGGTACCATACCAGGACTAAATAACATCGTAATTAACGCGAAGATTGTAAAAAATCGCTTATATCGAAAATTAGGTCTAGAAATGGCATAGGCATAGCTTGATGTAAAAGCAACATTAATGAAAGTTCCAACAACTGTAACAAATACAGTAATAAATAGAGATTGAATAATCTGGTCTTTCAAATCAGCTAAATAGGTATAACCTTTTATACTCCATTCACTTGGCCACAATGCATAACCATTCGTTAAAAGGGAGGTTTCACTTGTAAAGGAAATAATGATGACAAATAGAAATGGAAAGATACAAGAGAAAGCAAACAAGCCTACCATAATATTAAAAAAGATGTTCGTGTTTTTATTAAAGGTTCGCACTTGTACATGTTCAATTTTTTTCTTTTTCACGGTGTGATTTGGACCCCCTTTCATCAAAACAGTGCTGACTCTTCATCAAATTTGCGAACAATAAAGTTAGCTAACACTACTAAAATACAGCCAACAACAGATTGATAAAGACCTGCAGCAGCGGTCATCCCGATATCTCCAGTACTCGTTAGTCCGTTATAGATATATGTATCTAATACACTAGTTACCTCGTATAAAGCACCAGAGTTTCGCGGTATTTGATAGAACAATCCAAAATCAGCTCTGAAAATATTTCCTACAGATAGAATAGATAGGATTGAAATTAAAGGTATTAGCTGGGGAATCGTAATATTTTTTATCTGCTGCCACTTTGATGCGCCGTCTACCATTGCAGCTTCATAATAGTCTGAGTTGATTCCCATAATGCTCGCGAAATAAATGACGCTATTATAGCCGACACCCTTCCATATTCCTAACATAATCAAGATAAATGGCCAATATTTTTGCTCGTTATACCAATTAATTTCTTCTCCGCCAAAAAGGGCGATGATGCTATTCATTAAACCTTTGTCTGGACTCAAGAATGCAAATACAAAATAACTGATAATAACCCATGATAAAAAATACGGAAATAGCATCGATGTTTGATAGATTTTAATCATTCTTTTCGAGCGTAGCTCACTAAGCACAATTGCCAGAAAGACAGCAAAAATCAACCCTAAAACAATAAAGGCCACATTATATAAGACTGTATTCCTCGTAATCAAGTAAGCATTATTTGAAGAAAATAAAAATTTGAAGTTATCAAATCCAACCCAAGGACTTTCTCGCAAACTTTGAAAAAAACCGCCACTTGAATAGTGAAAATTTTTAAATGCGACTATATTCCCAAATACTGGAATATAGAAAAACAATATTAGCCAAACGGTGCCTGGCAATGCCATTAATAAAAACGCCTTATTCCTCCACAAATTTCTTAACATGGCCATTCTTCCATCTCCCCCTTTCTTAGAAAACGTTTTCTTTCGTATATCTAAATTATAATATTGAGGAGAATCAGAACCAATAAACAAATTATAGGAAAAAATAAACGAATTATATGTTTTTGGGATGTGCTTTACATTAGAGTCAAGTACCTTTTATTCTAACAACTCAACGTGTTTAGTGATTTACCTTAATATCACGAAAACGCTTAAGACAAAAAGTCCTAAGCGTTCCATATCAACATTTTAAAGGTCTAGCTATACCTTAAAGTCTGTACATTTCAAAGACCTCTAGACTACGATTTTCTTCAAAGCCGCATTTTATGGCAGTTGCCTGAGAAATGACATGTTGCTCCATTGTCCAAAGAGGAATATAGACATCAAACATTTGATTTGCTTTCATCCCATATGTTCGATAAGAAGTACTATTTCCCTCTCCATTCCTTATTTCAATATCAAATCCAGCTTCATTCTCTTTATCTAATACTCTAATAACCAAATAATGATATTTTGAGAGATCAACAGGCTGCTGTAAAGTATATATCACACTTCCCATTTCTGCTTGATCTATTATCCCATTCAATTCAATCGACTTTACAGAAGAACCGCTTATCCCTATGCCATTTGTCTTTTCCATTAATCTTTCGTGATCTCTCACAAATTCACCATACAATGGCTTCGTTGTTTTACGATCCATACGATACATTCCCATCGTTTGATAGAAATTATTATGATTAACATACCAGTCAAACGCTGTCCAATAATCAATAGCTGCAATATAGCCTTCTTTATTTAGTAGCCCTTTCGGAAAGACGGTAGCCTTTTCAAGTAAGGCATGCTGTACATCCCTATATATTTCTACTTGTTTCTCAAGGAAACTATCGTCCGCATTGCTCCAAATTCCATATTCGGTATTTATGATTGGCTTATCTGGCCATTTGGCATGTGCCTGCTCAATAAAGTTACGTGTTCCTTCATAAGGGGTACTGCCATGGAAAATCCCAAAATACATCGTCCAGCCTGCTACATCTAGTGGTTCCATTGAGGCATCTTCATAACCAGGCTGGTCGGCCGCCGCACTTTGTGTGATTAATCTACCATCGTTATAAGTTTCCTTTAACTCCTTCACTAATTTTTCATTATATGCTTTTCGATATAGAATATCGCTTGATTCATTCTGTGTACTCCACATCATTATAGAAGGCCTGTTATAATTAGAAAAAACCATTTCCCTCCACATTTGATAAGATATTTTTCTCTTTTCTTGTGCTTGATAATGGCTCGTTCCAAACTGCCAAAGCGGGATTTCGCTCATCGCAGGCAAGCCTATTCGATCAAGAAGTAAAAAGGTATAGATATGATTTGGATAATGGGCAGTTCTGATTAGATTGACTTGCAAATCAGCAATTTTCAACAAATCATCTTTGATGCGATTCCAAGAAGCTGTCCTACCGCAATCTGGCCATTCCTCATGTCTAGCAACGCCTGCTAGAAACACAGGATTATCATTTAATAGGATGTTTGCCTTTTTCGCTTCTAGTGTACGAATCCCAAACTGTGTCGCAAACCGATCTATTTTTCTCTGATTAGAGGATAGCTCAATTGCAAAAACATATAGATTTGGTTCTCTAATGCTCCATAGCTTCGGATTTTCTATTTTGACATGATAGGTCATGACTTTCGTTTCCTTTTTCTTCAGCACTACTTTAGTCTCTTCCATCCCTGACACAACCAGCAAATTATTACAGATACTTTCAGCAGAAGGACTTGCTAGCCAGTTTTCTGTTTGATAATCTGTATCGAACAGCTCACCATTTAATATCACCTCTGCTTCCTGATCCAAGCGATTTTCTAATGTTACCGAAATTTCTACATCTCCCTGCAAATTTTTCGGAACAATATCTGCTCTTGCTACATGGACTCCTTTCGTTGCCTCTAGATATAAATCATGGATAACACCTGTATAGTTGAAAAAATCATTATTTTGAGCAGGAACGGTGTCTACTCTTGTTGTCCAAGGGGGATTATCCACACGGATAGTAATGGTGTTAACTCCGCTTTTAATAAAGGCAGTGACATCAAATGCGAAGGGTGTATAGCCTCCTTCATGGTAGCCAACATACTGCCCATTAATCCAGAAATCACTCACATAGGAAACAGCTAAGCATTTTAGGGAAATGCTTTTCCCCTCCCAATCAGTATCTAATTCAAAGGTTTTACGATACCACACTCCATTTTCGTATGTTTCTGCCCCTCCCTTTTCTTCTTTTCCTGTCAACTTGTTTTCAGATAGTGGCAAAGGATGTGTTGCCCACTTATCATCATCAAACTCTGACTTCGTAATCCCCTGTGCATCCTCTTCAGTCCTTTGTATCCACTTATCATCACGAAAAGATAAAGACCAATCATGATCTGCTTCAAAACGCTTCTTCTTCCACAAGCCTGCAAGAGAAAATACTAATCTATTTTGCGGCTCAAAGGATGGATAAGGAATTTTATTTTGAAAGGCTATTGTTTTTCCATCTATCTCCTTTAATTGTAAGGAAGCTGATAAACTACCAACATTCTTTTCTTTCTCTTGTATCGATATTTTTGACACTCATCATCACCATCCAGTCTATTTATTTAGTAGATGTAACTATTAAAAAGGAAGAATAAGGAGAGATACTCCCTTCATTCTTCCGAATCGTTACTATTTATCTAAACCAAGCTTTTCAATATTCTTTTCCATTTTTTCATTGCGGACTTTCACAATCGAATCAAAATTATTTCCATCCAAAAATTTCTTATAGTCATTTAAAACTTGATCAAATTGTTCGTCATTTTTAACTCTTAATAACGTCGCTAATGTTGTTGCCCATTGGGAATTAATATTTGTTAAAGATCTAGCTTCTGCTGTTCCTTGATCTGGATCTATATTTTCAATAACGAACTGCGGTTTTAAATATGGCGTTCCCCAAGCTTGAATCTGTTCCGTAGACTCAAGTGGCTCCACTTCCCCATGCTGGACTTTAAATGTGTCATGCCCAAAAAACCAGAATTCGCCTAAACGATACTTCGTTTTATATTCATCTGGATTATCCTGTTGCAATTTTGCTATCTCTGGTAATAGGACTGCTTTTCCTTCTTCATTAAATTCAAATGTTTCCCCTTCTACGCCAAATGTTGTTAAATACTGTCCTTCTTCACTTAATAAATACGTATACAACTGAATTGCCTTTTGAGGATCTTTTACTTTTTTCGAAATATAGGTTACAGACCAGCCAGAGATTCCGGATTGAGTCAAGGTTGGTTCGTTTCCTACTGCACTCTTCGGACCGTCGATGGCAATATATTTTTGATCAGGATGTGCGGCAAGATTTTTTTGCAGGAAAGTGTAAAGCTGAGCTACACCACTGGCCATAATTGTCGCATATCTACCATTAGAAACTTTTTCTTCAAATAATGGACCATCATCTGAAAAAGTATCATCATTTAAATAGCCTAGTTTATATGCTTCATTAAATGTTTTAACCCATGTTAAATAGTCTTCATCTAGATTTCTGTCATTCCATTTTCCATCATTTGTTGTAATCGGAACCCCAATATGATTCTGGAATGAAGCACCTAAAGATCCAGCATCCCCGGCAGCTGAGAATCCCTTAAACCCAAAAGGAACTAAATCAGGGAATTGTTTCTTTATTTTGTCTAAAGCAGCTAAAAACGCGTCCGGTGTTGACATATCAGGACTGCCAATTGCTTTATATACATCCTGTCTAATGATAAATGCATCATTACCTGGAATTGCTCCGCTCTCATAATGCTCTTGTGTATTCGAATAACTCGGATAGCCATATGTGTTTCCATCTTCTAATTTGTACCAATCCAAAGTTTGCTGTTGTGCTACTTTATAAAAATAGGGATCATATTTATCCGCTAACTCATTTAATGGAAGTGCCCAAGATTCTGCATCCAATGCTGCCTTCGTATTCCCGCCAAAAATAGTTACTATATCTGGTAAGTCTCCACCGGAGAAATATGTATTTAACTTCGTATCATCACCGGTTAAAAATTTAATATCAAGGTTAAGATCGTCTTTTAATTTTTTCGTAATGGTATCATTGCCGTAATCCTTATTCCACCACTCTGCATTCACATACCAAGTTAACTCGGTATTTTCTTGTTTATCTAGTTTCCATGCCGGGGTGTTCTCATCAATTGTATATCTTGCCTCTTCTTCTAAATTAGCCTCTGTCTTTTTCGAATTATTGCTACAGCCCGTAAGTATTAGCGATATAGCTAATAAGAAGACCAAACTGATCCGATAGATTGATTTATTCATGATAAAGCCTCCCCTATAATTGGTATTTATAAAAGTAGATTATCTTTTGTGGCAAATGAAAGTTCCTATCTATCTTTTTCACAGCCACTATTATGAAGTAACGTTCTTAGACCAAATCATTTCTCCCTTAATATCCTCTACATAACTTATCGGAGCCAAATTATGTTAGCGTTTTCTTAGTTAACCACCTCCTTTATACTTTAGATGAAAAAATCGCCATCCTATTCTTTAACTGCACCAATCATCATTCCTGACAAGAAATATTTCTGCAGAAAAGGATAAACAAGGACAATTGGTACAGTCGCAATCACAATAGTAGCTAATTGTATAGATTCGGAGGTTGTTGGGATAACCACAGAAGTTGCCGTTTGCATATTAGCAGCAGCTTGAGTTTGCACAATAATCTCATATAATTTCATTTGAATCGGATACAAAGCTTCATTGCTAATATATAATTTTGCTGTCATATAATCGTTCCATTGAAACACACCATTAAATAAGGCAATTGTTGCTAATACAGGTGTGGAAAGCGGAAGGACAATTCGCATAAAGATGGTCCATACACCTGCACCGTCCATTTTCGCTGATTCTTCTAGCGAATGAGGGATCTCACGGAAAAAGTTCATCAATATCAGCATATCGTAGTAGCTAAATAACGATGGGATAATATAAACCCAAAAACTATCAAGTAATCCAAGAGATCTCATTAATAAATAAGTTGGAATCATTCCTCCGCTGAAAAACATTGTTCCCACACCTAAAACCGTGTAAAAGTTACGACCAATCAGATTTTGTTTACTCATACCGTAGGCAACCATGGCTGTTAAAAGCACATGTGTAAAAACTCCAATCACAGTCTTTAAAACTGAAACCATAAATGCATTCCAGATAGTAGGATCATTGAATACGAGTTTATAGTTTATGATTGAAAAATCCTCCGGCCACAGTTTTAAACCGACATGATAAAGGGTATCTGGACTACTAAATGATTTAACAACAATATTCCAGATTGGATAGATGATAATAATAGTAAATAGCGTTAAAAAGATAATATTCACAATATTAAAGACTCTGTTTTCTTTTAGCTTTTGATTTTTTTTGCGAAAAACTTTTGGATTTAACTCCGTTATATTTGGATTTGTTTTCATGACACCCTCCTAGAAAACAGACTTATTATCATTCATTTTTTTAGTAAACTTATTGGTTACTAACACAAGTATTAACGATACAATAGAGACTGCTAACCCTACAGCGGTTGCATAGGAGAAGTCACCTTGCGCCAATCCAACTTTATAGACATAAGAATTGATCACTTCCGCATGTGATGTATTTAGCGGGTTGATTAATACTAATGTTTGATCCAAGTTAGATCCCAACAAACCACCAACTGCCAAAATAAACATTAAGGAAATAATAAACTTCATTAAAGGTAGTGTTATATGGAAAATTTGTTGAAGCTTCGTTGCTCCATCTATTTTTGCAGCTTCATAATAGGTTGGATCAATTCCTGACATAGTTGCTAAGTAGATAATCGTTCCCCAACCAGCTTCCTTCCATACGTCTGATAATACAGCGATTAGCCAATAGCTATTAGCCTCAATCATGAAATTCCGCGGTTGATCCAATATTCCAACCCCAACTAATAGCTCATTGAAAATTCCTGTTGTGGATAACCAGCTTAACAGCATTCCTCCTACTACAATCCAAGACAAGAAGTGTGGTAAATAAGAGACAGTTTGCACGATTTTTTTAAACCAGCCATTTTTTAATTCAAAAATAAGAATCGAGAGAATAATAGGCGCAGTAAAACCAATCAATAGCTTCAGAAAACTGATTGCTAGTGTATTAACTACTGATTCCCAAAAGAATTTATCAGAAAAGGCAATTCTAAAATTTTCTAAACCTACCCAAGGAGCAGAAGCAATCGTATCCGTTACCGAATAACTTTTAAAAGCAATCACAATTCCGTAAATAGGGACATAACAGAAGACAATCATAAAAATAATGCCTGGCAAAACCATCATTTGTAACGGTAGCTGTGCCCTAAATCCCTTCCCAAAGCGGCTATTTTTCATGTAAATACCTCCTTATAAATCGGATTAAAATGTTAAAACACATAATGAAGCGTTTTCATTTCATTCAATAAGGTAATACATAAAATATCACCTTATTAGTATGCTTTTATTGATAGCGCATGAATCTCTGACAATTAAGCTTCCTTCCAGTTTATCCAGTTTCCCTATACCTTCTCCTTTAATAATGCCAAGCAGTCTTTCTACCGTAAGCTTCCCAAGCATGATTATGGGGTTATTTACTGTTGTTAACGGGGGAGTAAAGTATTCGCTTAAATCGATATCATCAAAACTAATCACACTAATATCTTTTGGAACCAAGATCCCTTCTGACTTCAATGCCTTAATGCAGCCAATTGCACTAAGATCGTTAGCAGCCACAAAGGCATCAGGCAAGTCCTTTCCACTTCTCACAAATGCTTTTACCACACTAAAGCTTGCTTCCTCTTCAAAATATCCGATTAATAAGTCTTCTTCATAGAAGGAAATATTTGCATCGGCTAATGTATCTCTAAATCCTTCATATCGCTTTATATCATCATACAAATGATCAAACCCTCTAATATATCCGATCCGTTTATGCCCAAGATTAAGAAGATAACGAGCTACATCTTGCCCACCTTTATAGGAATCAAAGATAACAGATGAACTTGTTTTGCTTACTCTTTCTCGATCAATAAATACGACTGGAATCCCAGATTCTTCAAGAACTGCAACATCTTGTTCATCGATAAATTCATTGGAGATAATGGCTCCATCTACTCTTTTCCCTAAAATATTACTTAAGGCAGTTCGGTCATTTTTCGTAATAAAAATATTTAGTTCATAACCTAACTTTTCACATTCCTTTGAGATAGAATCAACCAATTGATCATAATATGGTCCCTTCATGCTTGTGATGAATAGACCAATTACTTTTGTCGCATTTGATTTCAGATTCTTCCCATTTAAATTCGGAATATAATTCAATCGTTTCGCGACATTTAATACATGGTCTCTTGTATCTGGATGCAGGACATCGACCCCGTTCAAAGCATTGGAAACAGTAGAGATTGATACCCCAGCTTCTCTTGCAACATCTTTAATGGTAACTTTAGAAATAGGAACCACCTCCTCGTGATTAAAAACGTTTTTATTTTTATACATACTCTTTATATCATATATAGTTGTTTGTGTCACTGCGGGAATTAAGCTAGTACAGCCGTAACAATTGAATTAGCTGCGATAGTAAATTGACTAACTTCTCCATTCAATCGCAATGCAATTGGTAAATCTTCTTCGAATCGATTAAGCATGACTAGAACAATTTGATTATCAGGATTTTTCATACTAACAATCTCTAACTTATCTGTATATTTAGTCGAAGCTATTCTTTTTGCTCCAGGTTTGATATATCGACTGAAATGGCCAATATAAGTATAAGAAAGATTTTTCATGATCTGATCATTTTCTGTGTCGCACATAATTGGGGCATCACAATAATTGCCAACATGATTCGGTCCTCCCTGTCTGTCTAGAATAATATTCCAATCAATAAATGCATTCATGCCAGCGTTGATATTGCCGATAATATCATGGGCATACATTTGGGCTTTTTGTAATTGACCAGCAGTGTTAAATCTACTGTATTCAACACAACCTTCTGTAAAAATTAATTTTTTTTCTGGGAATTTCTCTCGCACTAGACCAATGGCGTCAAAGTGGTCACCCGTATACCAATGGAAAGCTACACCATCAATCATTTTATCAGTTTGATCATCAATTATCGTAGCAGCTCTTTCATACATTCTTTCTTTATTATGATCCCAAATGAATACTTCTATCTCACTTAAATTATTTTTTTGAAGAGTAGGATATAGATAGTTTCTTAGAAATTCTTTTTCTTCGTTTGCTGTATATAAGCAAGAATCCCAAGTTTGTTTCGCATTGGGTTCATTTTGAATCGTTAACATTTTTACTTGAAAACCTTTTGATTGGTATTCCTTTATGTAGCGACAGATATACTCAGCCCAAAATTGTTGATATTCTGGCTTTAGCTTGCCCCCCTTTACTCTTTCTTCGTTTGTTTTCATAAAGGCTGGTGGGGACCAAGGAGATAACATTAATTCTATCGGCTTATCGGAAACGTCCAGCGCTTTTTTCAATAACGGCAGGATATATTCTTCATCTCTAGCTAATGAGAAAGTCTTGAATTCCTTATCCTCTGGATTACTCATTGCCTCATATTGACCCACAGAAAAATCACAGCTGTCTATATGAGTCCTAATAAGATTATAGCGATTGCCGTTCTCTCCAAAATAGGCATCTACTAACTTCTGTTGTGAACTCTTACTCATTTTCGAATATGTAAAGCCAGCGGCCTCGGTAATAGCACCACCAAATCCATCAAAAGTTTGATACTCTAATTCGGGATATATATTCACTACCTTCATCTCAATATTATTATCTTTTGTAAATTCAGCTACAGAATCCTTTGTTAGTAGTTTGTTATCTTCATATGTGGTTGTGGATAAATTAATCTTCATCTAGTACACTCCTTCTTAAACACAAAAATAAAAACGTTTTTATTCATTTTATTAAAAATACCCACATTTTAGGTAGGTTAATTCATAAATATTGATATAAAGCGTTTGCGAAAAGGGTGAAATAAATTAAAAACGAAATAATTAGATAAATGATGACGATTTATCTTTTATCTATAAAAACGTTTTATTCGTTTATAGAATAACACCTTACTATTCTAGTGACAATACCTTTTTCGTGTTTTTTTGTATTTGCTATAAAAATTTTAGAATAAAACAATTAATATTATTTTATTTACCAATTAAATGGGACATGTAATAATAGAATTATCACCAATAGATAAAAACGTTTTAATTTTATTATAAAAAGGAATCGGAGGAACTCTTAATGGAGACAAAAAATATAGTAACTCGCCTGTTTATTGTTTCAGAATGGATTACAAGAATTGCTTTTTTAAATATTATTTGGCTACTGTTTAACCTTCCTATCTTTTACTTAGCGTTTCACTTATTTGTTAGTACACAGCCACAACAATTGCTCGCTATTATCCCATTAATTGCCATCCTATCACCTTTTCTCCTTTTCCCATCTACCACTGCTCTGTTTGGTATAGCACGAAAATGGGTCCAAGGTGAACTAGGAATTAAGTTGTTTCCTTCTTTTTGGAAATTTTATAAAGAGAATTATTTACGCAGCTTATTAGGAGGAATTGTTTTAACTATCGTTTGGCTATTTCTGATTTTAGATTTTTACTACTTCTCCACTATAAAGTCACCTTTTTATTATCTATTTTTAGTTGTAGCCCTGTTTATGGTGGTGATCACGATTAACTTTTTCTCTCTCTCTGTACATTATGAGGGAACACTTTTTCAGACTATGAAAAATGCTTTCTTACTAACTTTGGGTCGTCCCGTTCATACACTAGGTATTGCTTTTATTAGTATTGCCTGTTTTTACATAAGCTTTAACCTCTTACCTTTTTTGCTATTCTTAGGATTTGGATCCATTTGCGCGTACGGATCTTTCTTCATCTTTCATCGTGGGGTAACTTCAACTTCGTAATATGTAGATAGGTCTGTGGAGAAAGAAAAACTCTTCCATATAATAAAAATACATCCTTTATGGGTAATTGGTGAAATGGTTTAATGCCAAGATAAAAAAGCGATTGTAAGAATCGGATCAGCACTTTTTTAGGCGCTGAACTAGATTCTTACAATCGATTTTCATTTTCCAATTGCTTACTTATTAATGAGATGGATGATCTACTTTCACACGTTTAATAAAGAAAGATAGAACAAGACCAATTACAGCAACAATAATCGCAAAGCTAAATGATTTTTGTACCCCTGCTGTAAAGGCAAGCAATGGAGTTAATGGATTGGTCATATCTGCTGCATCACTTAAATAATTGCTTGAACCTGTAGTCAATAAAGAAATCGCAATCGCCGTTCCTATCGCACCACCTACTTGTTGCAATGTATTCATAATCGCAGTTCCATGTGGATACAATTCTGGCGGCAATTGGTTGAGACCATTTGTTTGTGCTGGCATCATTACCATAGATACTCCAATCATTAAGACCATCAGAAGACCAATAATAAAGCCTGATGATGTATCAATATCAATGGTTGAAAATCCAAATAAAGAAAGAGTTGCTAGCGCAAGGCCCGGAATAACTAACCATTTAGGTCCAAACTTATCAAAAAGGCTTCCCATAATAGGTGATAAGAATCCATTGATTAATCCACCTGGCAAAAGTAGTAATCCTGCTGTAAACGTGCTTAATGCCAGAACATTTTGTAAATATAGTGGTAATAGGATCATAGACGAAAGCATTACCATCATAATAATCATAAGAAGTAACAGACCCAATACAAACATCGGGTATTTAAAAGCACTCAAATTCATCATTGGCTGTTTCATTTTCACTTGACGGATAGAGAAAACGATTAATGCAACAAGCCCTATACCGATAGAAAGAATGACTACTGGACTTCCCCAGCCTCCGCCTTCTCCAGCATTACTGAATCCATAAACAATTCCACCGAATCCAATCGTCGATAGAATGATTGATAGGATATCTATCTTAGGCTTAGTAGGTGTCGTTACATTTTGCATAAATACAAAACCAAAAACAAGTGCAACAATTAATAATGGGAGAGATACCCAGAAAATCCAGTGCCATGTAAGAGAGCGAAGGATTAAACCAGAAATAGTTGGTCCTACTGCTGGAGCAAAACTAATTACTAGCCCCATCATTCCCATTACTTTTCCACGATTATGTGGAGGGATTAACACGAGAATAGTATTAAACATAAGCGGCAATAATAGTGCCGTTCCAACTGCTTGAACGATACGAGCAATCATTAACAAACTAAACGTTGGCGCAATCGCCCCTATTATCGTTCCAGAAATCGAAAAGACAAGAGAAGCTATAAATAACTGTCTTGTCGTAAACCATTGTAAAATAAGACCAGATACTGGAACTAATATACCAAGCGTTAATAAAAACCCAGTTGTTAACCATTGCACGGTTGTTTCCTTAATTCCAAAATCCGTAATAATTGTGTTTAATGCCATATTCAGTGCCGTTTCACTAAATAATCCAACAAAGCCCGCAATTAAAAAAGATGCGATAATAGGAATCGTCTTAAACTCACTTTTTCCCATTGTTTCGCCTTTAGCGGGAATATCCATTGTCATATTCCTTTTCCTCCTTTAATATCCATAAAGATTATTGTCTTAACAGCACTGCTATTTGATTCGAAATACAACGAAGCGGGTTACCACTCTTATTCGTCAGAGCAAGTATGCAGCCACCTTCTATCATTGCATTCAAAGTAATGCCCAACTCTTTTGCCAGCTCTTTTTCAAAGCCAAAATCCTCTAATCGATTCGTATAAAGAGCCTGCCAATCTGTAAATGTAGCATCACATGCCAAGCGCAGCGTTTCATGTGTTAACGCCGTTTCCGAGGCAATCAAACTAATTTGCAGACCTTCGAGTGCACTGGTACCCATTTGATCAAACTCATTTGCAATAGCATTCACATGTTGTTGAAAAGCAGACACCAGTGTATCGCCGCAGTATAAGTCCCCTTTCATTTTTTCCACTACTAGCTCCCGCATTCGCTTAATTGCTTCTAAAGCAATTTCTTCCTTTCCATTTGGAAAGTGATAATATAAGGAACCTTTTGGAGCACCACTCTCATCAATTATTTGATTAAGCCCAGTAGCATGAAATCCTTGTAGCTGAAATAGTTTAGCTGCGGTCTCTAGAATAGCTTCTCTTTTACTGTTACCCTTCTTCATTAGAATCATCTCTTTTTCAAAAAATATAACAACTGGTCTACATAATAATAATGAGTGAAATAGGTAGTGTCAAGAAATTACTATATGATTTTTTCTTCTTTTTATTCAAAAAATACCGCTTCTTTACATGCTTTTTAAAGTGAGCGTTTTCATTCACATGGTGGATTCCCTCTTTAAAAATATCAAACAGATTCTTAGAAAGTATTCTCTCTCTTTGATATACTCTTTCGTAAATTGGTTATCTTAAAGAATAATGGGTAATTAGAGAAGGTATATGGAAGGAGAAATATTATGCGTAATAAAGAAGAATTAAAACAAGAGATTCTTGATGCTTATCACTTTCGTCATGCTACAAAGGAGTTTGATCCTACGAAGAAAATTTCAGAAGATGACATGCACTTTATTTTAGAAACAGGCCGTCTTTCCCCCAGCTCATTCGGTACAGAGCCTTGGAAATTTCTTGTGATTGAAACCCCAGAATTACTCGATAAAATCAAACAATCCTCTTGGGGAGCTTATACAAAAATTCCAGCAGCAAGTCATTTTGTTATTTTATTAGCTAGAACAAAATTGGATACAGTGTATGATTCTGCCTATTTAAAAAATCAATTGACGAATGTCTCTAAATTGCCTGCCGAAATCATTCCAAAAATGATCGAACGCATTGAAGAATTCCAAAAAGGCGATTTCCACTTAGACAACGATCGCGCATTATTCGACTGGGCTTCTAAACAAACGTATATTGCTCTTGGAAATATGATGACAGCGGCTGCCCAAATCGGAATTGATTCTTGTCCAATTGAAGGGTTCCATATCGAAAAAATGAATCAGCTATTAGATTCAGAAGGTCTTTTAGAAAACGGTCATTTAGGAATCTCCGTTATGGTAGCATTTGGCTATCGCGCGAAAGAACCGCATCCGAAAACACGGAAAGCATTTGATGATGTGGTGAAGTGGGTTTAGGAGTTTATTCGATGTAAAGTTCCTTTGAACCCCCGCTTTAAAAGCTATGCAATAAAGCGGGGGAAGTATCAAAAACGAAAAATATATTGCCTGTTTACGGATTTCTTAAATAAAGCTAGCAACCGATTTTCTACCAATAATTCTGCGATAGCATTCAATTACCATTCTGCGATACTTCCATCTTTATGACGCCAAATTGGATTTTTCCAATTATGAATAATTTTCGCTTTTTCACGAACATAGTCTTCATCAATTTCCACACCAAGACCTGGTTCTTGAGGAATTTTTACAAATCCATCTTTGTACGCAAATACACTTTTGTCTTTAAGATAATCAAGAATATCATTGTCCTCATTATAATGAATACCTAAACTTTGTTCTTGAATAAATGCATTATGAGAGGTTGCATCAACTTGCAGGCATGCTGCAAGTGCTATAGGACCAAGAGGACAATGTGGTGCTAAAGCAACATCATATGCTTCTGCCATGGATGCGATTTTCTTTACTTCTGTAATTCCTCCTGCGTGTGAAAGATCTGGCTGAATAATATCTACATAGCCGTCTGCTAATGTTGATTTAAAATCCCATCTCGAAAACATTCTTTCTCCTGTTGCAATGGGAATATGAGTATGATTAGCTATTTCTCTCAAGGCTTCATTATTTTCCGCAAGCACTGGTTCTTCTAAAAACATTGGACGAAATGGCTCTAGCTCTTTTGCTAAAATTTTCGCCATTGGCTTATGTACTCTTCCATGAAAATCTATCGCGATTCCAACGTCATTGCCAACAGCATCTCGGACGGCTGAGATACGCTCGACAACCTGATCAATTTTCATATAGGTGTCGATATACTGTAATTCCTCTGTCGCATTCATTTTAACTGCTGTAAATCCAGCGTCCACCACTTCTCTAGCTGCCTTGCCTACGTCTGATGGGCGATCTCCGCCAATCCATGAATAAACACGCATGGAGTTACGACAAGCTCCACCCATTAATTCATAAACAGGAGCCCCATAATATTTCCCTTTGATATCCCAAAGAGCCTGATCAATACCTGCTATAGCACTCATTAAGATAGGACCCCCTCGGTAAAAGCCCGATCGATAAAGCATATTCCAATGATCTTCAATCCTTAGCGGATCTTTACCAATTAAATATTCCATTAATTCTTCCACAGCAGCTTTAACCGTATGGGCTCTTCCCTCTACAACAGGCTCCCCCCATCCAACAATACCTTCACTTGTCTGAATCTTTAAGAATAACCATCTTGGTGGAACTGTAAACAACTCATAATTTATAATTTTCATCGTTTCTAAACCGCCTTTTTAATAGAATACTTGCTTCTTAACCTATTGATTCATTTCCTTATTCAATTATTAACTTATATAATTGCATTGTTTATCTTCCTATTTGCTATTTCTTTCGCGCCTAAGATAGTACTTAATTTCACTTGACCATCCGTTGCTTCTATTACATTGGAATAATGTAAATGATTCAAAATAGTTACAAAGGATGTTCGCAAAGGGTCTCCACCACCCACTACAATCCAATCTGGATTCATTTCTGCCTCTAACTTTTTCAGCGCTTTTATATCAGATGCCAAAACAGCACCCACTAAAAAATTGGCACGTTGATTATCATTCATTTTTTCAAATAGTTGTAATAATCTCACTTGGTATAATGCTCGAACTAATCCATTCGTTTCACTAGAATGGAAGCCCTCTAATAAAGCATCCTGTTCCGTTACCTTTATTAATTCTTTTGTAATAGAGCTAGAAAGAATAGTATCTTTTTGAATAGCATATAGAATTTCTCCACTTAAAGTTGATAAACAGGATAATAAGAAACCATCTTCAACTAAAACATATTTAGTATGAGATCCTGGTAAAATCATAATGCCCTTCCCCTTTAATTGAAGTTGCTTTATTAGCCCAATTGTCTCTACCTCTTCTCCCCTCATAACATCCAGTTTATTTAATTCTTCTCTAAAACCTAATACTTGATCTTCCGGTATGGAGTTTTTCATTCCTGGAATAAAAATGCACGGAATGTTAAAGAACTCTGGTAATATTTTTACAACAGATGCTGTTGCAAAATCTTTCATATCACAAGGACTAGCAATATGAGGAACCTCCACTAATCCTAGATTCGAAGTAATCATGCCAGCTGCGACAATATAATGGATATTTTGAAAATTACAGTCATTTCGCTGAACAATCTCTTCTATCCCAAAAGAAAGTTCATTTTTCAAAACATCCACTGAACCGTTAATGGCTATGTTCTTTACACCAACATTCTTTTTAACCACATCAATAATATGGTTATTTTTTTCATTTATTAAGTAAATTCTTGAATTAGTCGTACCAGCATCGATTGTAATAATCTTCATTATTTTCACCACTTTACTCTAAAGAGTAGTTGTTATTGCATTTTCATAAGTTTGAACAGTATTCACAAGTTGTTTTGCCCGTCTTTCTATTTCTTCAAAATTTAAGTCTTTTATCAATTTATCATTAACCAAAGTAGAGCCAATCCCTAAAGCAAAACTGCCAGCTTTCAAAAATTCGGAAGCATTTGCCACCGTTATTCCCCCCATTGGAATCATGTCTATATGAGCCAAAGGTGCTTTCAAATCCTTAATATACTTTGGTCCTAGTGAACTGATAGGGAATATTTTAACTACTTTAGCACCGTACTCATAGGCTTGAAGGACTTCTGTTGGTGTTAAAACACCTGGGATAAAAGGAACATTATATCGATTTGCCATTTTCATAGAGGCTTCGTGCAGAGTTGGAGATAATATAAAGGAAGCACCTGCTGAAATAGCCGACCTTGTCGTTTCTTCATCCAATACAGTGCCAACGCCTATAAGCACATCTGGAAAATCTATTTTGATTTTTTCGATGTGCTTTAAAGCGTTAGGGGTGTTCATGGTTATTTCAATTACTTTCACTCCACCGTTATACAAACTTTCAACAATCTGGCTAATATATTCTCCTGTTTGAATTCTTATTGCTGAAATAATCTTTTCTTGTCCTAACGTTTGCAATACAGACTCCATTTAAACCACTCCTTTTTTATGTTTTTTACAAGAGGTATTACAGCGCTCACATATTGATGTTCTGCACATTTGAATACTCCATTTCATGCTAAGTTATTCGCTGAACTCCAAATAATTTAAGTTGCCTAAATCATTTTGTACTCTACAGTCTCACTCAATGATTTGCTTCCTTGCTATCAATATATGATTCCACTGGACCTAGACATACCAAGAAACCAAATATAAAGCTGCTAGTAATTCCATATATCTTAAAATCGAACTTGTAAAACGCTTTCATTTATGAATTCGATAAAAATAAAGATAATCCTCTTTTGATAGGCCCACAAAGAAATCAGAAGGACAGTTCCTTTATGGACTTCTGACTATAAACCTTTCACGAGTTATAATCATTTTTACAAAACCAGATAAAAAATAAAAAAACACAAATTCAGTTAAGTGAACTTGTGTCTTTTCCTATTTTCCGTATCTATTAATTCCATCAAACTATTTGTATAATACTATCTCTCACAAGCATATCCATCTTTATCCCGATCCATTTTAGATGTATAAGCAGGATGAGAACTTGCTACTCCATTAGGATAAACCGTCCTTAACTCTGTACAGTTAGCAAAGTCATTGTTGCCTGAACTAATTGTTGAAGTACTATTAGAACTTGATGAATTACTAGAATTCGAAGCAGTACTAGAAGAACTTAATTGTGATTTTGCTGAAGCCACTTCTTCTTCTAAATTACTTATTTCCTTCTCCAGTGACTCTTTTTCACTTTTTAGAGTATCCACTTTTTCTTTGTACTTTTTTTTGCTATCCTCATACTCTTTTGCTTGGCTTTCAGCATCAGAAAGTTTTGTCTCAGTCTCTTCTTTATTTTCCCTTTAGGCATAATCATATCTTTTCGTTATTTAAGCAAATATACCCTCGCCTCATATGGTCGAAGCAGCATCGCTCCCTTTACTTCCACATCCGTATCATGATAATTACTTATTAACAATTGGCTTGAGTTATAGGACAGTTCTTGTACAAGGTCCGTCTCTATCTCTTTCTCACTAAAGTTACAAATAACAACAAGTGTTTCTCCATCCAAAGTACGCTTATAGGCAAATATCTCTGGATGATTTTCCAACAGCAAATCATAGCTTCCATAAACGATAACTTCATGTTCTCTTCTTAACTCAATAAGCTTGTGATAATAATGATAGACAGAATCAGGGTCAGTGATTGCATCTTGGACATTTATCTTTTTATAATTGTTATTTACCTTTATCCAAGGTGTCCCTGTTGTGAATCCTGCATTTTCCGTATTATCCCACTGCATCGGTGTTCGGGAATTATCTCGGCCTTTTGCATAAATGCTTTCCATAATTTTTTCTACTGGCATTCCTTCTTTTAGTTGTTCCTGATAAAATTGATGAATTTCAATGTCTCGATAATCCTCTATGGAATCAAATTGAACATTGGTCATACCGATTTCTTCTCCTTGGTAAACATAAGGAGTTCCTTTCATCATATGTAGCAAGGTCGCCAACATTTTAGCAGATTCTACTCGTAAGGCACCGTCATTTCCAAAACGGGAAACAATTCTAGGCTGATCATGATTGTTGAAATACAGACTGTTCCATCCTTTATCCTCTAAAGCCTTTTGCCATTTCGTGAGATTTATCTTTAAATCAAGCAAATCAAGGGGTTTTAAATCCCATTTCCCATTTGGTCCATTATCCAATCCCATATGCTCAAATTGGAATACCATGTTCAATTCTTTATTTTCCTCTTTTGTATATATTTCAGCTAATTCTGGGGTAACACCAGGCATTTCCCCTACTGTCATTACATCATATTTGGATAGAACCTTGTTATTCATTTCTTGTAAATGCTCATGGATTCTCGGTCCATTTCGATAATATTTGCTTCCAGAAGCATATTTTTTCCCTGGCTTTGGTTCTCCATCGGGCAGTTCTTCTGGCTTGGAGATAAAGTTAATAACATCCATTCGAAAACCATCAATTCCTTTATCTAACCACCATTGCATCATTTCATAGATTTCATTACGAAGATTCGGATTTTCCCAATTTAAATCTGGCTGTTTTTTGGAGAAAAGATGCAAATAATATTCATCACTTTGTTCATCATATTGCCACGCAGAACCACCAAAATTGGAATACCAGTTATTTGGCTCTTTTCCATCTTTTCCTTTTCGCCAAATATAATAGTCCCTATAAGGATTTTCTTTTGATTTTTTTGCTTCTACAAACCATTTATGTTCATCTGAACTATGATTTACGACTAAATCCATGATTAATTTCATATCACGTCGATGAATTTCTTGAAGAAGTTCATCCCAATCTTTCATTGTTCCAAATTCGCGCATAATCGCTTGATAATTACTTATATCATAGCCATTGTCATCATTCGGTGATTCATAAACTGGCGATAGCCAAATAACATTTACGCCTAGATTTTTTAGGTAATCTAATTTAGAAATAATTCCTTGTAAATCACCAATCCCATCCCCATTACTGTCCATAAAGCTTCTCGGATATATTTGATAAACAACACTTTCTTTCCACCATCTTTTATTTTTATTCATGATAATATCTCCTTTTTATTCACTGCACATAAAATAAAACAACAGAAGATACCAATATGAGTCATTTCATTTGATATCTTCTGTTATCTAGTTTTCCCTTTATTGATTATTGTACTTTGCGTACTTTACCGAATAATAGTGTTAAAAGGAAAGGTACGATTATTACAATAGCCATTCCAATGAAGAATGATCCCCAATTTTCCGGGAAAATAGAAAGGAATGCTGGCAATCCTCCTACTCCGATCGAAGGTGCTTTTACTGCTTGAATGGAAATAAAGGCACCGGCAATTGCAGATCCGATTATGGCTGAAATGAAAGCAAAACGGAATCGTAAGTTTACCCCAAATAATGCTGGCTCTGTTACACCAAGATAAGCTGACACAGCTGATGTGATAGATAAACTCTTTAATTTTTCATCCTTTACTACAAACAACATCGCAAGGGCTGCTGAACCTTGAGCAATATTGGATAAAGCAACCATTGGCCATAAGAATGTTCCGCCAGTGCTTCCGATTAACTGTAAATCTACTGCTAAGAAAGTATGATGCATTCCAGTAATAACAAGTGGTGCATATAGACCACCATAAATTAATCCTCCTAAAATTGGAGCAAAATCAAAGATAGCTACAACACCATCTGTAATCAGGTTACCAATAAAGAATGTGATTGGCCCGATTGCAATGAAAGATACAAATCCTGTGATTAATAAGGCAACTGGCGCCACAAATAGCATTTGGAAGGAATCCGGAATTCTTTTTCTTAAGAAAATTTCTAATTTTGCTAATACATAAGATGCAATAAGTACTGGTAAAACTTGTCCTTGATAACCAACTTTCTCTACTTCTAATCCGAAAATATTCCATGTTGGAATTTCTTCAGCCGCTCCATATCCCCATGCATTTAATAAATCTGGATGAACAAGCATTAATCCTAGAACAATCCCTAATAAAGGACTGCCGCCAAATCGGTTCATTGCAGACCATCCGATTAATCCAGGTAAAAAAGTAAACGCTGTATTCGCAATTAAATTGATAATGCTAGCGATATCTGCCCACTGTGGATACGCTTGTACAACTGACTGATCGAAAAAGATACCTTCCCCAGTTAATACATTGTTAATCCCCATTAGTAAACCTGCTGTCACAATCGCAGGTAAAATTGGGATGAAAATATCAGCTAACATTTTTACAGCGCGCTGTAATGGGTTTAAATTTTGTTCAGAAGCTTTTTTTACGTCATCCTTTGAGCCTCCTGTTACTCCTGTTTGATTGATTAATTCTTTGTATACTTTCTCTACCGTACCAGGACCAATTACTACTTGGAACTGTCCATTCGTTGAAAATGAACCTTTAACCAAATCAATTGATTCCAGCTTCTCTTTATTTACTTTTCCCTCATCTACTAATGCAAATCTTAATCTTGTCACACAATGTGTTGCAGCCGAAATATTTTCTTTGCCGCCAATTGCTTCAATTATGTCGCTAACTTGCTGTCTATCGACGCTCATTCTATGTGTCCCCCTACTCTATGATAAAGATAAATTCTATTTTCTAATTATTAAAAGCGTTTTCACCAAATTGCCGAATCTTGTATATACAAGATATGTTTATAATAATATAGATGTATATACAAGTTGTCAATAGAAAAGTTTATACGTTTACAATTTCATTTTTTTCCTTTTTATTAGAAATACATTTCATTTTTCTAACAAACCTAGTAATCCATTCTGTCTGTTAAATATGCAAAAAAACGTACAGAAATCATAAAAATCTCAGGATATACTTTTGTATCGGCCACCTAAAACAAAAGCCAACTAATTATGCCAATTAACACAAGTAAAATGATGCTATATTTTATGGTGATATTAAATAATTTACTTTCTTGTCCTGAAAGTCCTACTGCAGCAGCTGCAACGGCAATAGACTGTGGAGAAATCATTTTTGCCATCGTACCGCCCATTACATTCACTGCAACCATTTTTTCAGAAATTATCCCAATTTGAGATGCTGTTACAGCTTGCAATGGTGCAAATAACGAACCACTATTTACAACCGAACCAGTTAAAAATACACCTAACCATCCTAAAACAGGCGAAAATAATGGGAAGATATTTCCTGTAGAGGCAAACGCCAAACCAAGTGTGGAAGACATACCCGAATAAGTACAAATATAGGCAAAAGCTAACACACTACAAATCGTTAATACAGGAGAAAATAATTCTTTTGCGGTTTCTCTCAATGTTTCTCCTAACAACTGTTTACTACATTTAAAAAGAAAGCATGCAACTATAATTGTTATGAGGATTGCCGTAGTTGTAGATGAAAATAAATCTAATTTAAATACTGCCGAGTATGGTGTTTCCACAGGAACAATAGGTGGTAACTTTATAACATTATTGTTTAAAAATGGAATCGGAAGTAAAAAAACCAGTTTTTCTAATGGGCCTCCCGGACTAAATAAATCTTTTACAATGGATAAATTAAATAGAGTAACAATAATTGTTAAAAAAATAAAAGGCAGCCACGCATAAGCAATGGAACCTAAAGAATAGCTCTTTTTTTGCGCTCCCTCTTCTTCTTTTATTCGATATATTTCTTTTGGCTGCCAGACTTGTAAAAATAATGCAAGAACTATCAAGCTGACAATCGCAGCAAAAATATCTGCTAAAGCTGCACCAACAAAGTAAAGCACCACTGCCTGTGTGAAAGCAAATGACATACTACTGACTAAAATAGCAGGAAAAGTTTGCTTAATTCCTTTCCATCCATCGATGATACCTATTAGTAAGAACGCAACAAGTATACTAATAGCAGGAATAACCATAGCTGTGTACCTACCGACCATTAAGCTATCTAGCCCTGTTAGTATAGAAGGGACGGTAACTGGGATTCCCATTGCTCCGAATGCACCACCAGCAATGTTTGCGATTAAACATAGACTTGCTGCATATACAGGGCTAAAGCCTAAACCTACTAAAATTGCAGCTGTAATAGCAACTGGAGCTCCAAAACCAGCAGCACCTTCTAAAAACGCTCCAAAAGAGAAAGCTACAATAATTACTTGTAATCGTTGGTCAGAGGTGATAAAAGAAATACTATTTTCAATTATTTTAAATTTTCCTGTTTTAACCGTTATTTTATAAAGGAAGATTGCTGCAAATACGATAGAAGCTACCGGCCATATACCAGCTATGATCCCATAAAAAGCTGCCATTAACACAAGGATTGTTGGCATCTTATAAAGAAAAATAGCTACTAGTGCAGCAATGACCATACTATATGCACCAGCAATATATCCTTTTAGTTTCATCACCGTCAACAATAAGATAAAGCATATGATAGGAATTGCAGCAACCAATGCTGAAATCCATAAATTATTTAATGGATGATATACTTGATTCCAAGGTGTCATTTTATTTTTTTCTCCTCCTACACGATTAACTGCAGTTGCAAGGAAACTAGAATTAATACTCTTTCTTAACATTTACATCTTCCTTCTTTTTCCCTTATCGCTGCCTAATTATTCGTTAAAACAAGCAAAAAGGACTGTTTCATATTTCCTAATTAGAAATATGAAACAGTCCTTGACGCATTTTATTATCCTCTAGTCCATTATTATATTTTGCTAAATTCTTATTGTTACTGCTCTATCTATTATTAATGAATAATCTCGCTTGCTTTTGCCTTTTCTGTCATTTTTTTCGTTCCATTTTCCAATGGCTTTTTTAAAAAGAGTGCAACAATGAAGGCAATCGCACTAAAAACAAGAAGCATACTAATTGAAAATAATACTGTTTCTTTCACCATTCCGCCTACTGTTTCTCTTAACAGGTTAATAGCATGTGTAAATGGCAGGAAAGGATTAATGGTCTGAAAAAAAGGTGGTGCAACTTGGATAGGAAAGGTACCACCAGAACCAGATAACTGCAACACAAGAAAAATAATCGCTAATCCTTTGCCAAGATTGCCAAAAACAGAAACCAATGTGTAAACAATGGTCATAAATATTATGCTAATAAACATGCTGAATAACACAAACGCAACTGGATTCGCTACATATGCCTTTAAAATAAATATATCTCCTAGTGTAACAATCAGACTCTGGCATAATCCGATTGTTACAAAGGTGAGCGATCTGCCAAAGTATATTTGATTAGACGTGTACATTCCTTCAGGATTTCGAACATCCACTCTTAATAAAGAAATAAGCAATAAGGCACCAACCCATAAACTTAAGGTTGTATAAAAAGGAGAATTCGCTGAACCGTAATTAGGAATTGGAAACAGAGAATTTTCATTTAGCACAATGGGATCAGATATAAAGTCACTCTCTTGCTGTATATCATTTTTCAACAATGAAATAATCTCACCTAGATCGTATTCGTCTTCAAAAGTCCGAATAGAATCTGCAGTTTTAGTCAATGTCTCTTCTAATTTTGGCAGTTCATTCTGTACCATATCTGCCGCTTTATGAACTGCATCTTCTACCTTGGGTAAATCAGTCTTAATAAAAGCTGCTACTTTAGAAATATCTTGTTCAGCTGCGGGAAGATCATCACGAACAAAGCCTGCTGCTGCATGAATCTTTTCCTTTAAAGCTGGAAAGGAATCTTTATAAAATTTTGCGGCGTCATTAATGCCTGCTACAACTTTATCCATATTATCCTGTATTAAGTTTGTCGCTTCATGAATCTCTTTTTCTATTGTAGGTAAATCAGCGTTAATCTTTGATAATTCTTCCTTTGCAAAAGTTAGTGACGCTTCTGTATTTTTAATTGTCTCTTCTAGCTTTGGTATATTCTCTTGTGCACTTTCTAAATCATTCATTGCATTTTGCGCAGAATCCTTTATCTCCTCTAAAGTACGATTAATTGCTGGTTCTGTTTGCTTATCATAACGATTTATTAGGGCAGTACTAAGCTCTATTGCTTCTTGTGATAATGCCATTAAAGTGCTTGCTTCTTCCTCATCATCTGCCTGAATCGTCTGAAGCTTCCCTTTTTCTTGCTGAAAATTTATTTGTAATGCTTGTAAGTCTTTTATTTCTGTTAAAAAAGCTTCATCTCCATTTGAAGTTGCACTGTTTAGAGTAGTAAATAATGAAATCGACCGTGTTAAACTATCGATGCTTGTTTGCACTTGTGCCTGTAAGTTTGAAACTTCTTCTTCTGTTAGTGCTCCTGAATTTACTGATGCTGCAAATTGATGAACAGCATCAGCCGTTTTTTGATAAAGTAGAAGATTTTGCTTATAAACAGGACCAACAGTATCAAGGGCTTGCCCATTTGCTTCCATAAACGATGGGAGTACATCTGCAATTTGCTTTCCATTATTTATCCCTTGCTCTAATGATTCACTTGCTGTTTCAAGAAATGATTGCATATCTTCTACATTCGATAATGCGCTTGTTACCATTTCACTAATATCAGTAAAATGAGCATCTATCTCCATTACTCCATCCGCTAGTTTTTGTATCTCTGGCGCTTTTTCCTGTAATAGAAGAATGCCTTCTCCTACCTTTTCTATCTCTGGAAGCTTCTCTTCTAATAACAGGATATTTTTACTGGCTTCATTAATCTCCTGAAAAGCAGCTTCTAATGCTAAGATTTTTTGCGCTTGTTTATTGATTTTCGGTAATTTACTTTCAAGCTTTACCACCTTTTCTCCCAGTTCATTTATTTTAGGAACTTCTTTTTCTAATGCAAAAATTTTCTCTTCTATATTTCGAATCGTCGGCAATTCTTCTTCCAGTTTAATTCCAGCGTCATTAAAAACACTCAAAACAGACTCACTTACGGTATGTATAAAGTTTTCTTTCACTTGTTGCACAATTGTAGAAGCACCAGTAGAAGTCATCTTTGGCGCTATTGCGTTTAGCTTTTCGTTTACACTATAGTCAATTTCAGGCTTTACTTGTTTGTCTTCTAAAATCGTTGCAATCTTAGCAGAAAAATCATGTGGTATGTGCAGGCTTGCATAATAATCTCCTTTTGTAACACCTTTCCTAGCCTTTTCAATGCTTACAAATTCCCAGCCAAGCTTATCATTTTCCTTTAGGCTCACAACAATTTCATCTCCAATATTTACGTTAGTATCACGAAGAATAGCCCCATCATCTTCATTTGTTACAGCAATTTTTATCCCACTTGTATTGGAATATGGATCCCACGAAGCCGCTAAATTAAACCACGCATAAAGTGATGGCAAGACCATTAAGGCAATAATTAAAAGCGCAGCAACAGGCGCATTAAAAATACGAACCCAATCATTTCGGTAAATAGTAAATACATTTTTCAAAAAAATCACCCTTTTTTAAACTTAGCTTTTGTTATTGTATGGAGATGTACAGAAATGCATTCATGGGTGCAAAGAGAGATGGTTTTTATGTAGAATGGTATTTTTTTCAATTTATGTAATTTAGATAGATTTCACTCTTAAATAGTGATATATTTCTTCTTGGCATAAGGAGGAATAGTCATATATGAAAAAACTAAAAGTATTATTGCCAATATTTATCTTGCTTCTATCTACTGTATTTGTATCACCTGCATCCGCTGCTAATAAGCTACAGGTACATTTTATTGATGTAGGGCAAGGAGATAGTATTTACATCAAGACTCCAAATGGAGACGATATTATCATCGATGGTGGGAATAGAGATGGAAGTGACGTCGTATCCTACCTGAAGAAACAGGGAGTAAAAGATATTGAGGTAATGATTGCCACACATCCTGACGCTGACCATATGGGTGGTTTAGACGAAGTATTAAAGGCATTTAAAGTAAAATCTATCTATGCTCCAAAAGTAAGCCACACAACACAAGTTTATAAAGATTTCTTGAGTTCTGTAAAAAAAGAAGGCGTAACCATTAAGACCGCTAAAAAAGGCGTTTCTATTCCATTAAAAGGGGTTTCAGCCAAATTTGTCGCTCCTGTAAAAACCTATAGTAAAAGTGATTTAAATGATTGGAGTGCTGTTCTACGTCTTGTCTATGGAAAAAAATCATTCCTGTTCACAGGAGATGCAGAGACTAAAGCAGAAACAGACATGATAAATTCCAAACAGACTTTAAAAGCCGATGTCCTTAAGGTTGGTCATCATGGAGCTAAGACTTCAACCAGCTCTGCCTTTTTAAAAGCAGTAAAACCATCTTACGCTGTAATCTCTGTAGGAAAGAATAGCTACGGCCATCCTACTTCTGATACATTAAAAAGATTAACTAGCAGTAAAGCAAAAGTATTCAGAACCGATAAACAAGGAACGATTATTGCCACTTCAGATGGAAAAACGATTAGTTTTAATACAAAACCAACTAGTACAAGCACAACCAAAAAACCTGCATCCAGCTATAAATTAACGGCAAAATTAGATAATACAAAACCAAAACAAAATAGTACGATTCGTTTAACGGTAAATGGAATCCCAAAAGGAACCTATAAAGCAGTATTCCGTTATAAGAGCACAACAACTACTTATAAAGGAACAATAGGCAAAGCATTGCCTGTAAAAATAGGTCGAGCTGCAAAAGGCTATAAAGTAGTCGTAGACATTTCAGCTAGCTATAATGGAAAGACATACAAAACCCAAACTTCATTTACACCGAAATAAGGAGAGAATCATGAAAGGGATTATTGACCGTTTCGAAGGAAATATCGCTGTCATCGAAATTAATGGAAAAACACAAGACTTTCCAAAAAGTATCCTACCAAAAAAAGCTGCTGTCGGAGATGTAGTAGAAATCACCGGCACCAAAGCGAAAATACTTAAAACTGAGACAGATAAACTTCGGAAAGAAATCGAAGACCTCATGAACGACGTCTGGGAAGATTGATAGAGGGACGGTTCTTTTACTTCCTTTTGGAAGCAAAAGAATCGTCTTTTTCTATATAATACAACTCCTCCCCTCCCCCTTTCATCCATTAAGAAACACCATTTCCAACATATCACTAATGAAACTTTTCACCATACTATCCGTAAGCATACTATCGAAAAAGACAGAGGTGATAAGCATTGGCAGTGAAAGTAACAAAACAAAACGACAACTTACAAATAAAATGGCAGCTAAGCACCATCGATATTCCCTTATTAGACATAACTGCGGTAGAAAATGATGAAACATATGCTGGAAAAGAAGTAACCGGAATAAGAATTGGTCTTCCCTATGGAAACTTGGACAGAGTTATCATACATACCAAAACAGATAATTATATTATTTTCACAAGCATCGGAAATTTGAAGAGCAAAATTTTAACATGGATAAGGGACCATTAAATTATCTTACATCACAAATTCGCCTGATTTGTGGTGTTTTTTGGTAATGGAAAAGCTTTGCTTTGAAGGAGCCTATTAATAGAAATACTCAATCCGTCTTTTGAAAAAACATACCTATCCCATTGCTCCATTTACTATAATGATAGTATAGTAAATTCAAATAATTCTATGAATACAATAAGGGAGCCAACCAATAGTGGAAAAAATAAAAAAAGTATCCATTCCTGATAACAGCAGAATCATCGTTATTTCTGATATCCATGGAGATATTGACCTTTTAAAGAAGCTAGTAAAGAAAGTGGATTATCACCAAGGAGATTACTTAGTCATAAACGGTGATATGTGCGAAAAAGGAGCTAATAGTAAAGAAGTAGTCCGATATATGATGGATTTATCTTTGAATCATCCAAATATCTATGTAACAGAGGGAAACTGCGATGCGTTGATAGAGGAGCTTTTGAATGAGAATCCTGCTCTATTAATATATCTTGCAAGGCAAAAATACTCTCTATTAAATGAGTGGTTAGAAGAACTAGATTTTGTTCTTACTGAGGTGACAACGGTTCAAGAAATCAAACAGCTACTAATGAAACATTTTACAAAAGAAATCAATTGGCTGATGAACCTACCAACTGCAATCGAAACAGAACAGTATATCTTTGTTCATGCAGGGTTAGAAG
Organism: Niallia sp.; assembly: GCF_031978665.1. NCBI lineage: Bacteria > Bacillati > Bacillota > Bacilli > Caryophanales > Bacillaceae > Niallia > Niallia sp. The sequence goes on from NZ_DALZDK010000003.1 coordinate 128,430, forward strand.
ATATCGAGAATTGGCAGGAAACAGATCGCGATATTGCCCTTTCTACCCCATCTTTTTTCGAAAAGAACCATCAAGCAAATAAATACGTGGTCGTTGGACATTGGCCGGTAGTAAACTATTCAACAGACCTACCTTCTGATAATCCAATCATTGATGAGAACAAAAAAATAATCGCCATTGACGGTGGAAATATGGTAAAGCCAACTGGACAGCTAAATGCATTAATAATCAAAGATGATACATTTTCTTATACATATGTAGACTCTTTCCCTACTCGGACAGTGCTTCAAGACTTTCAGGCTGACACTTCTTGGGCTGGTTCTATTAATTATCCCTATTACTTTATTCAGCCACTAACAAAAAACGATTACTTCACACAATGCAAGCAGTTAGAGACAGATCGCGTCCTTTTTGTGAAAAACGAATACATTCATCCACTTAGCGATGACAAGTATCAAGCAAAAACCGACGTATCCTGTGCCCAATTAACCGTACAAAAAGGAGAGCAAGTGTCCATTGTTGATGATAGTTGCTCAGGATATACATTGATAAAAAAAGATGGCAAATTAGGATGGATAGCGAAAGAAAGTATATGACCTTAAGGGAACGGTTCTTTCGCTTCCCTTTTTTTGATTTTCAAATTTGGCAGGTTTCCGTATACTCCTGTACTCTGATTCAGGGGATAATCCCTTCGTTTAATTGAATACGATACGAATTAATGATATAGTTTAATCATAAAAAAAGACTATACAAATAAAATATTTAAGGGCGGAATTCATTTATGCTTGCAATTAGAGAACTTCCTTTCGAGGCTATTACTATTTATTCATCTAAAAGTTTTCATGGACTAGAAGTTTTATTTCGCATAAACAATTATGACTATCAATTTCTAATTGGGAAAGCCAATCATCTTTTTCCCATAAATGTAAAGCATAAATTTAAGGAAAAGGCTGTCTGTCCATTTTGCCAGAAAAAAATTTATGCTGCCCCACTTGGCCAACAGCTTTGTTTAGAATTTCAAAAAAACTTACCTGCCCTTTTGCAATATTTCCAAGAAGAATATCCAGATGCTTTTTAGCGGATACATAGGGATAGTTCGAGACCACTGAAAACAATGTTGGCAATTATTAAAACGAAACATAACATTTGGTTTCCGAGGCAATCCCTATGCAACTTCTTCTAAAATAACGTAAAAAAATCTCACAAAACACTAGTAAAATAAAAAATAATATTATAAGGTTATGAATATATGTAATTTTAACAATATTATAATAGAACTTTTCAGAACCGCCTCTTTCCTAATAATACCAACAGAAATCATTAGAACTGTCTCCATCATTCCTATAGCAACTTTCCAAAAATTCAATAGTTCGTTTTTTACCCTTCCATTCTCCAATTACACGACAAAAAAATTTTTTTTTCGTCAAAATCCGCACATTCTATTGAAATAGTTAAAAATAATATGTATAATTACCAATATCAATAGTTTGGCAGGTGATTTATCATCGATGCAAATGAAATGAAGAAATTTTTATCTCATGTCTACAATAAGATTTCTAAGGAATTATTTGGTGCTGGTACGACGTTACTGAAGGTGACAATTGATCAGAATGTTATTACGCTTCACGCAAAGCATCCTCGCGCGTCTCGCTCTGCCGCTCTGGAAGGAGAAGTACCGAGCCTTAAACTAGAGGTTGACTTTCATCTGTCCTTACTTTTTAAGAAAAAGCTAAAAGAACAACTAGAAGAAACGACAAATTGGAATATTGAAGCGATTCTTAGGGATTATGATTCTTTCACACAGCTTGCTTTTACAAACATTGTATTATCTAAAAATTAAACTTGGATTTCTTCTTGGATTTATCTAAGCAGAAGGCCGATATATACAAAGGATAAGTTTAATCTTTGTTTACAAAGAAAAGACAATCTTAAGTAGAAGGATAATTCTATTTAAGCTTGTCTTTTTTTATTAGGCTGTTTTCTAAAAGATTGTTGTTTTATCAATAGGAAAAAAGAATCAGTTGGAAACAATTAGCAGCCGGAATACACGTAGACTCCTGTGGGATTAGCGAGACAGTCTGAGACCCTGCAGGAGCGTATCGACGAAGCGGCTCAGCGCGAGCCCCACGGAAAGCAAAGTGTATTCCGGCTGCGGGCGATAGCGACAAACTTTAGAAAATAGCCTTTTATTATTATCAACGCTTGCAAGAAAGATAGTCTTTAAACCATTAACAAACAAAATCATTTGGAGGGTCCAAAAATGAAAATGAAAAAATTAGTTAGTGCAGTTGCAGCATCATCCTTCTTACTATTAGCCGCTTGTAGTTCAGACGACGCATCAAACGGCAGCAAAGAAAAAAAAGAAAAGCTTGTCGTTTCCACTTGGGGATTTAATGAAGACTTCTTCCGCAATGAAATTTATGCACCATTTGAAAAAGAAAATAATGTAGAAATCGTACTAGATACAGGTAATAATGCCGATCGCTTAAATAAAGTAAGACAAGGAAATTCAGACGTCGATGTCATTTTCCTATCAGACTACTATGCACAACAAGGAATTGAAGATAATTTATTTGAAACAATTGATCGCAGTAAACTTTCAAACCTAGACAATATTTATGAAGCAGCAAAAGCTCCACTTGGCGAAGAATATGGTCCAGCATACACAATCGCTCAGTTTGGAATTGCTTATAATCCTGATGAAGTAGCAAATCCGATTACTTCTTGGAAGGATCTATGGAGTGATGATTTAAAAGGAAAAATAACAATTCCTAGCATCACATCCACAACAGGTCCAATGATAGTGGATACAGCTTCTTTAGTTAGTGGGGAAGAAACATTTAACGAAGATAAAGCTTTTGAACAATTAAAGGCTCTAATGCCAAGTGTCGTCAAAGAATATGGACAAACATCTGAATTTGTAAATATGTTTGCTCAAGGTGAAATAGCTGCAGGTCCAATCATGGAAATGTATTTTGCTGATTTACAAGAAGCAGTGCCTAATGCAGAATTTGTTACGCCAGCTGAAGGCGGATATGCTGTTATGAATACGATGAACGTAGTGAAAGATACAGACCAAAAGGAACTTTCTGAAAAATTCATCAACTATATTTTAGGAAAAGAAGCGCAAAAAAAATCAGCAAAAAACAAAGTAGATTCACCTGTTAATACAGAAGTTGAATTAACAGAAGAAGAAGCGGAAGGTTTAACATATGGCCAAGATGTTATTGCAAGCTTACACACATTAGATATGAAATTTATCAATGATAACTTAAAAGGTTGGATCGATCGCTGGAATCGTGAGCTAGTTCAATAATAGAAAAGAGGGTCATCATGAAAGAGAAGCTAATATTGGATGTAGACACTGGCATTGATGATGCAATTGGTATTCTACTAGCAGTAAAGAGCAACGCATTTGATATTTTGGGGATTACAACCGTTAACGGAAATGTCTCCTTAGACCAAGCAACTAAAAATACATGCAAAATATTAGATTTAGTAAAAGCAGATTATATCCCAGTCATAAAAGGTGCGTCCACTCCCCTACTTCGGAAACCGTTCTTTGAACACCGCATTCACGGGGAAGATGGTTTAGGCGGCGCCTTAAAGTCAGAAGCTATTACTCACCCGGTGAGTGATGGCTTTGCTCCTGACTTTTTGATTAATTCTATTCTTAGCTTTTCTGGCGAGGTAACATTAGTGTTCACTGGACCATTAACGAATTTAGCACTAGCAGTGAAAAAATGCCCGCAAATTACAAATCACGTAAAAGAAGTTATTTTCATGGGGGGCGTAGTAAAAGGATCAGGTAATGTTACCCCAACCGCTGAATTTAACACCTATGTTGATCCAGAAGCGGCCAAAATCGTCTTACATGCAGGCTTCCCTTCTATCACTCAGGTTGGCTTGGATGTAACAAGAAAAGCATTATTGACGAAAAATCATCTTGATTTAATTACCGATAAAATATTAGCAGATTATATTGCTACAAGCACAAATGACTATCAGCAGAAATATTTTAATCGCTACGGAGTTCATGCTTGTGCGATGCATGATCCACTAGCAGTTGGAATTGCCTTAAATAAAGGGATAGTAGAAACCGAAAAGTATTTCGTCGATATTGAAACGAGAAGCGAATTATGTGATGGTCAGCTCGTTTGTGACTTTCAAAATCGCCTAAATAAAAAAGCAAATTTATATGTTTCCTTAAAAGTGGATGATCAAGCCTTTTTCCAAATGTTTATCGACATTTTAAATGGTCACTTTTTAGGAAAGGGAGTGACGTCTTGAAGAAACGATATTTATATTTACTCTTACTACCCGGTGTATTATTTTTAACGATATTTTTAGTGATTCCAATCCTTTCGATGATTGGGACAACATTCAATAACCAAGGAACCTTTAGCCTACAAGGATATATCAATTTTTTTAAGGATAAATACTTTATCGATATCCTTCTTACTACTTTGCGAGTAAGTTTACTCACTACCTTTATCTGTATTTTGATTGGCTTTCCCGTTTCCTATTATATTGCCAAGCTTCCTAGCAAAAGAAAAGCCATCCTCTTGTTGTTTACGATTTTCCCATTGCTGACAAGCCCTGTCGTCCGCTCGTTTAGTTGGATGATTATCATTGGGAAAAATGGCGTGTTAAATAAAACATTGTTGAGCCTAGGCATTATTCAAGAGCCGCTAAACCTTTTATATACGCCAAATGCCATTATTATCGGATTAGTTCACCTCTTTCTTCCATTAATTATCGTAACACTCGTTGGCGTTATGGAGAATATCGACAATGACTTATTGCGTGCAGCAGAAAGCCTTGGTGCTTCAAAAATCGCGTCATTTATGAAAATCATTGTGCCATTATGTGTTCCAGGCCTTGTTATTGGGAGTATTTTAGTGTTTGTGGGAAGCTTTACCGCGTATACAACACCAGCCTTACTAGGTGGCAAACAACGGGTTATTTCCACTTTTCTTTATCAAAATGCGATTACACTAAATGATTGGAAGCTTGCCTCTATTGTGGCAACGATTATGATTCTTGTTACCTTTATCATTATTTCCATCATGAACGGTGTTGCAAAAAAACTAAATCCAAAGGGGTAAACGTGTATGCAAGAGAAACATAGAGGATTGGCCCTGTTTACGATCCTCGTTTTTATTTTTCTATTAGGGCCGCTTGTAATAATATCCATTACCTCTTTTGAGAGCGGAAGTATTCTGAAGTTTCCTCCAGAAGAGTATTCCTTTAGATGGTATGAAAATATTTTTAAAGTCGAGATGTTTTTAAGTACGTTTAAGACATCCATTATCGTATCTATCGCAGGGAACATTTTAGCATTATTGCTTGGCGTCCCGGCAGCTTATGCACTTAGCCGGTTTAACTTCGCTGGCAAGGGAATCATCAATGCTATCTTTGTTTCTCCGATTCTTATTCCAGGAATTGTTCTAGGTTTTTCCTTTTTACGCTATATTGTCGTGACCTACAACCTTCCTATTTATTTATCCCTATTTATTGGTCATACGATCATCATGCTGCCATTCATTATTCGTGTGATTTCTTCTAGTCTTGCAAACTTTGATTTTTCCATAGAAGAAGCAGCACTCAGCCTTGGTGCAAATCGAATCGGGACATTCTTTAGCATAGTATTGCCGAATATTAAGTCAGGCATTATTGCAGCAGTCATGATTGCCTTTTTAGAGTCCTTCAATAATGTCGATATTTCTGTTTATATGACCGGACCCGGTGTAAGTACGTTCCCTATTCAAATGCTGCTATATGTAGAGAATTATTTTGATCCTACAGTTGCAGCCATCTCTGTTCTATTAATGTTCCTTACTGCCATCTTTATGTTTGTAGTTGAAAGATTAATGGGATTGTCTTATTTCACGAAAAGTTAATGGAGGATAAAAATGGCTTTATTTACTTTAGAAAATGTATCTGTCGCTTATGAGAAGAAAAATATATTAGAAGATTTTAATTTAAGCATTGAAAAAGGGCAGCTTGTTTCTTTATTAGGTCCGAGTGGCTGTGGAAAAACAACGACACTGCGCTTGATTGCGGGATTTTTAGAAGCAAGCAAAGGTAATTTTATCTTTCAAGATAAAGATTATACAAAAGTTCCTGTGAATAAACGGAACTTCGGCTTTGTTTTTCAAAACTATGCACTATTCCCCCATCTTTCCATCTTTGACAATATTGCTTTCGGATTGCGTTTACGGAAAGTTGGCAAAAAGGAAATCGAGAAACGTGTTCTAAATATGCTGGAAATTGTCAATCTAAGAGGATTTGAACAGCGATTTCCTAGCGAGCTATCTGGAGGTCAGAGACAGCGTGTTGCGATTGCGAGAGCTTTAGTAATTGAACCAGACATTCTATTATTCGATGAACCGTTAAGTAATCTAGATGCAAACCTGAGAGTCAATATGCGAGTTGAGATTCGCAGAATTCAGCAGGAACTAGGGATTACAACTGTCTATGTATCCCATGACCAAGAGGAATGCTTCTCCATATCGGATCAGGTTGCGATTATGAACAAAGGTATTATTGAACAGCTAAGCGATCCTGCGACTATTTATAAGTATCCAGAAACGAAATTCGTCGCTGACTTTATTGGATTTAAAAACTTTATTACTTTTGATAAACGTACCGATCACAAGGATTATATCGAACTTGAAAAAGCTGGATTAGTATTTACGATTGATCGCCATGCCCATATGGAAAATCCTAATAAAAAAGTCGGTGCCATTCGTCCAGACGATTTTATGATGGAGCCAAGCACAACATCTATTCCAAAGAACGGGATAAATGGAACGATCAAGATTACAACATTCCTCGGCAGAAGCTATCAATATGTGGTTCAAACCGCGCTAGGTGATTTTACGATCAATAAAGAAATGGTTCAGCCATTCAAAAACGGACAAGAAGTAACGGTAATTATTCCAAAGGATCAAATGGTGCTTGTGGAATAGAGGAGGGTTTGTCGTGCAAGTAGATACACTTGTTTTAAATGGAACGGTTTTTAATAGTTATTTTAAGCAATTTAGAAAAGAAAATATCGCCATCAAGGATGGGAAATTCTTTTATATCGGGAAAAAAGGACAAGAATTTTTCCAAGCAAGTGAAATGGTTGACGCTACTGGAAAATATATCGTACCAGGCTTAATTGATATTCACTTGCATATCGAAAGTACGATGGTGACACCAACAACTTTTTCCTATGCTTTAATCAAAAACGGGGTAACAACGATTGTTCCTGAACCCCATGAAATGGCCAATGTATTTGGCATAGCCGGTGTAAAAGAAATGATAAAAGCAAGTAAAAATGAAGTAGTCGATATGTTTTATGGCATTCCAAGCTCCGTTCCTGCAACTTCCATGGAAACAACAGGCGGCGCGATTGAGATAGAAGATATTAAAGAATTAATGCAGACAGAGTCTATTAAATGCTTAGGCGAAATCATGAATTACTATGACGTCCTTGCCAAACCTGATTGCAAAACGAATCAAATTTTAGAGTTTGTCCGCAAAAACTATCCTGAACTAATTATTGAAGGGCATGTGCCAAAGCTGTTGGATGACGAATTACAAGGAATCGCATTTGCTGGAGTCGGCTCCGACCATACACATCAAACCGTTGAAGGAATGAAGGAAAGAATCGCGATTGGCATGTTTTTAGAAATCCAAGAGAAATCGATGACACCAGAAGTAATCGATTATTTAATCGAACATCCAGTAAAAGAACATTTTTGTTTTGTGACAGATGATGTAATGGCAGATTCTCTTCAGAGAAGAGGCCATTTAAATGTACTGCTAAAGAAGGCTATTTCAATGGGCATGTCTTATGAGGATGCGATTTATGCATGTACTTATACCCCTGCCAAGCGAATGAGAATGTATGACAGAGGTGTTATCGCACCAAGTAAAATTGCTGATTTTGTGATAGTTAGTAATTTGGATGACTTTTTCATTGATGCTGTGTATAAAGATGGCAAAAAGGTATTTGATCATGAGCTACCATATGTGCAGAACGCTGTCTCGAAACTATTCCCTCCATCCTTCTATGAAAGTGTGAAGCTATCTCCATTAAGCGCTGAAGAATTTGAAGTTTCTATGGACGCGGAGAAAAACAATGTAACCGTTCGTACTATTCATGTGCAAAACGGCTCGACTTTTACAGAAGAACGACAAGACACATTATCTATCGTTGCAGGCAGATTACAATGGGTGGACAGTCCCTATTGTTTAGTTAAAACATTTGAACGCTATCAAAAAAATCAAAATAAAGCACATGGCCTAATTGGCGGAGACATCCTAAAAAGAGGCGCTGTCGCAACCACCTACTCCCATGACAATCATAACCTATTAGTCGTTGGGAAAAATAAAGAAGACATGCAGCTCGCTGCAAATGAAGTCATTAAAAACCAAGGCGGCATCTGTTGCGTGCATAATGGAGAAATCCTTTCTATGGTGCCATTACCTGTCGGTGGTATCCTATCCGAAGAACCTTTAGAAGTGATCGCTGCTCAAGTAGAAGAATTAACAACCGCGTTAAAATCACTAGGCTATGAACATTACAATGTCATCATGTCCTTAAGCACCCTGTCACTACCAGTAAGCCCAGCCTTAAAGATAACAGACTTCGGGTTAATTGCAGTCAATGAAGGAAAAGTCATTTCATTCGAAGTGTAGGGACGAACGGTTAGAGTTAGCTAAAACACTTCGAAGTAAAATTAGTTATATGAAAATCAATTTTTATCTGCTTCAAAAAACGAGGACAGCGTGTTTAATCAGCGACGCATGTCCTCGTTTCTATTTAAAATGAATTTACACGCCTCATAAACCATTTCTATATAAAACTACTAAAATACGACTAAATCTGTTTTTTCATCCAAACCTTCATTTCGCCTTTGCCACGATTTCCCCACATAAAATAGGGAATAGCAGTCAATGTAGCTTCTTCTAAATACGGTCTCTTAAACGAATATAAATCAGATGAATGATTTTGTAGACGCGAGCCAGTCAATTGCAAATAAACTGCATCATTTAAAAGATTACTATTTTCGACTTCTTTTATGGACGTGTCTCCAATAAATACAGTAGATAAGTTATTTCCATTGTCCACTTCTTCAAAACAGTAAACTAAAGGTCCACGAATGATTGCCACTTTTCCAGTGTTTTCTTCAACCTTTGTATGGGCATAAATCTCTTTTGCCTTTGTAGGGAAAAGTATATTTACTTGATCCCCTTTCTCCCAGTTGCGGTTTATAATCAAATAGCCATTGGAAACTGTCTCCTCTCCCGCAACATTTTCCCCATTTATGCTTACAGTAAATTCTCCTTCTGCCCAACCAGGGATTCGAAATGCGATATCCCCATCAACAGAAGCAGATGGATTTACCTTAAAGGCTATAGCCCCATCCCATGGATACATCGTCTCTTGCACAAATTCTACTTCCTGCCCATTCCAGTCAAGTTTTGCAATAGAATCACCGTATAAATTCACATAAATTGTCTTCCCTTTTTGTGTATAATAATACTCTCCAATAGAACCGATTAAACGTGCTAAATTCGGTGGACAGCATGCACAGTTAAACCATTTTTGCCGTACAGGTAGCACATGCTTATGATCTTTACGCTGGCAAGCACTCTCTCCATTAACCTCCAATGGATTTACATAGAAGAAGCGTTCTCCTTTAATGTCCATTCCACATAAGGAACCATTATAGACGGCATTTTCCAAAATATCGGCATACTCTCCTTTTGGCTCCAATTGTAGCATCCGTTTCGCCCAAAAGGCTAAACCAATAGAGGCGCAGGTTTCGTTATAAGTAGTATCATTTGGTAGATCAAATGCACCAGCAAATGCTTCGCCCCACGCACTAGCACCAATTCCACCATTGACAAATAGCTTTTCGCGAGCAACAGAATGCCAGAGGTTTTCTGCCGCAGCTTTTAGGGTTGAATCATTATTTAATTCCGCCAAATCAGCAACTGCAGCATATAAATACATTGCTCGTACTGCATGACCAACTGCCTCTTTTTGTTCACGTACAGGAATATGTGATTGCGAATAACCATAATCGCCGTTCCACCATCCCTGTGGTTCACGACCGAATCGCTTTGCTTCCTCTTCAAAATAATGTGGTTGTTTTCCTCTCTCATCCACGAAGAACGTAGCAAGATTTAAATAACGCTCTTCTTTCGTCACTAGAAATAATCGAACTAGCGCTAACTCAATCTCCTCATGTCCAGGATATCCCTTTATTTTTCCTTCTTCTGGACCGAAAACAGAATCGATATAATCAGCAAATTTACAGGCAATTTGCAGCAACTCCGATTTTCCCGTACTCTCATAGTACGCTACAGCTGCTTCTATTAAATGTCCTGCACAATACAATTCATGGTTGTCCCGGACATTTGTCCATCGCTGATCTAAGCCTTCTTTCACTTGGTAATATGTGTGTAAATACCCATCCTCGTTTTGCGCCCTGCCTAAAAGAGAAATTACACCATCTGCGTCTTTTTCCAATTGTGAATTTGGGTGGCTTTGCAAGCTATACGCTACAGCTTCCAACCATTTGTATAAATCAGAATCTTGAAATACCATTCCATAGTATTCTGCATCCAATTCTCCAGCAGCAATTTGGAAGTTTTCAATTGCATGACTAGGCTCAGTATCAGGGAGTTGGTCATTCAAAGCTTTCCATTGATAAGGGATAACGCTATTTGCTACTACATCTTGATAGTGCTTCCAAAAGGATCCGGTCATTTTTACATTTTGCATGCTCAATTCTCCTATTCATTATATGGTAATTACTAATAAGTCTCTATTTGTATTATTCACGCCTAAGAATACGTTTTCAATATTAACCAAACAAGTTCTATTATTTCTCCACCTACTCACATGATATGTCCACCTTTTATATAAATATTACTTTCTCAGTCTATATATGCTATTTACATGTCCCCCTTCCCTCAACCTCCAGAAAATTGCTATAATGGAAGTAAAGTTAAATATTGCTTAAAATATACATGTATTGGTGATGATTTTATGAACAGAATACTATGGGCTACTTTTATTTTTATTGTGTTATTTTTAAGTTTGGCAATAATGAGTACATTTGAAGTCTTAAATCAACCAGCTATCAATGGAATTTTTTCAATTCTACTTTCTATATTTATTTTATTTCTATTAGATAGCTTCTTGCATTTACTCTCTAATAGAGAAACAAGATGGAAAAAGAAACATTATAAAAGTCTTTTAGAATGGATGGATGATGGAGGAATAGGTAGCACCAGGCTTGAACAAAGTCTTTTTAAAGACATTAAGCCAAAATACAATCTAGTAGATAATCTCGAGCTTATTCAAGAGACTTTTACAAAAGTCGATAGAAAAAAAAGAAATCTACTACTCTCCTACTTTAAAGCACAAAGAAATGCAGTTACTCTTAACACTACATTGATGGCGATTTTTTCTACTATGTTTAGTGGAATCCTGTTATATCTCATTCAAAATCCGAGACTATTTAACACAGAACTGATGGTAAATGAAGAAGTCGATTTTATTGTAAAACTAGTAACTTGGTTATTCTTTTTTATTATTGTAATGTCTCATCTTGTAAAAATGAATAAAGGAACATCGACCAAAAACGAACTTTATATTGAAATATTAGAGAGATTAAAGTAAAGATACTATTTCCATGCTTCAGTTTTGAAACGGGGGAAAAATGGACACTATTACACATACTTTATTTGGATTCGGAATCTATCAAAGTGTTAATAAAGAAAAAATGAGTAAGAAAGAGAAATACGCCCTGCTCATCACTTCAATTGGTGCTAGTCAAATTCCTGATATTGATGTTATTTCACAGTTTTGGGATACAACTGGACAATATCAAATGTGGCATAGAGGAATTACGCACTCGATCTTTCTAGCTCCTATCTGGGCATTATTGTTTTACATCATCAATCGTTTTATTTTTAAAATAAAGGGATTCCAATCCTACTTTATCGCACTTCTTGCGGTATTCATCCACAATACTAGTGATGTGTTTAATGCATGGGGAACAGGTTACCTCGAACCTTTTTCAGCTGTTCGCTTAACCTTTGGAACAGTTCCAATCGTTGATTTAGTTATATGGTTTATCTTTTTACTATCATTTGTCGCATCAAAGGTTTATCCAAAAGTACAGACATATCTATTGTTTCGAATTGGTTGGATATTGATTGTTCTTCATATCGCTGTTCAATCTATACAAGGCTCTATTTTATACAAAAAATATAAGTTGGATTATCAGGAGCTTGCACTTTCCGCCAGCTTTATCCCTTGGCATTATACCATTATTGGGAAAAATGACGATACGATTGATATTATTAATGATTCTCTTCTAACAAAGGCTGAATTTGTGGAGCGAATTACTTCTAACAATGAAGTAGACCTTGATTTGTTATTTGCAGAAAATCCTGCTGCAGCTACTCTTTATCAATGGTCCCCCTTTGTTGTAGTGGTAGATGAGAAGAAGAGAATTGGCATATATGATCCACGATTTTACCGCAATGGTGAATCTTTTTTAGGGGAGTATTTGGATAAATAGTATTTTTCCTAGAAAACTATTAAAAGGACCAACCAGTGGCGGCAATTTCGAATTCCCCACGGGTTGGTCCTTTTGGTCCATCATACAAACTGCATATGTTTCTTACTCTTCTTTTGATACATTATCTATTTATTTTTTGCATACACTTGAACTTCCACTAACCCATTAGCCCAGTTCCCATTACTATTATCATTCACACGTTTTATTGCAGACACAGATAGACGAACGTATCTAAATTTTCCTTGTATAGGAGTTGATTTAAATCCTGCCCATGTATTTTTGGACTCATCCGCAATTTCAACCCAATCCTCATTATTATTAGAACCATACACCTTATACTGATAATACATTTCTGATCCGTTATATAAACGGAATGCAAGATCCATTCTAGAAAGATCATATGCTTCTTCTAAATCGATTGTATAATCGAATGGTGCATCACCTGGACGATACCAATGCGTATTATCGCCTGAAGTTCTTAAATTAAATTCATAGCCATCATTCGCTAATTCAATTGGTCTTGCTGGATCTTCTTCATTTGAACCATAAGCTGTCTTCCCTTGTGAAACTAATGATATACCCTCTGGTAAGCTAATATTTCCACTTTCCACATTCAATTTCCAACCCGTAGAGTACTTCATCGATGCAGCATGATTCTCTGTGTCAATCGTTAACGGAAGCCAAACATATCTCGAGTCACCTAATTGCTTTGAGTTCCAGCGATCTCCCATATATACATATTGTTTTGTTCCGTCTTGTTTGGTTATCGTCATAATGTTCGTTGATTGACTATAATACGTACTATTATTACCAAGAGCAGCGTTCTCTAGGATGAGTCCATCGCTTCCTTTTAAAGGAGACCATCCATCAGGATTCGTAATATCACTTGTATATCCAACGGTTGATTGATTTGGCAGCCATCCAGATTGACCGGATGTTACAAGATAATATCCATCATTCTCCACATTAACAACTGCAGGAGCTTCTCGGCCAACCCCTTCATAAAAGTTATAGGATTCAAATGTAGAATCTTTCACGTCTGATGGTGAAAATGAATAGGTTGTAAAGTCTACATCATCAAAACGATCATTTAATCGATGTATTCTCATCGAATGACCCTCAGAGGAAATCAAGTATGCGGTATCCCCTTCTTGGAACACAGTGAAATCTCTTGAAACATACCCATATTTTTGAGGATCTGTTTGTTCTGATGCTGGTATTTGCTCTCTTTCCCCTGATTTAAAATACTCTTCATCTGTAAACCAACCATTGTTACTTCTCCAGTTTCTTTCTGTACCACCTGGACGCCAATGACCTTGAAACACATATGGGCCTTCAGGTTTGTCAGCTGTAGCTACCATTATTTGACTTGATGAATAGCCACTCCCATCCTCCCAATGTCCCCATAGTACATATTTCTTTGTTTTTTCATTATAAAGTAACTTAGGTCGTTCTACCTTGCTATACTGTAATCCTAATTCAGCACCAGGGACTGTTTCAGAAAATTGATCCAAAATATTTCCTTCATTTTGCCAATTCACCAAATCCCTTGAAGAGTATAAACTTACCGCGAAAAAGTTTGCGCTATTGTGAATTTTGTTTTCTCCAACCCAGTAATAGATTGGTTTACCATCTGAAGCAGTTTGTTGTAAGAAACCGCCTCCATGTGCTTGAATATGGTTTCCTTCTGTATCCAACCATGTTTCCCCCACAGGTATTCCAATTTCCGAATAGTCTACCGTTTCTTTAACATGTGTCGCATATTGAAATGCTTGTTCGATTTGCGTTTTAGCCATATTCAAGTCTTGAATGGTCAGTTGATTCTGCCCAAGAAGTGATTCGGCATTTGTTAATGCTCGAGAGATATTATTCCAAGTACTCTCTGTATATCTTCCCTTTTCTGTATCCTTATATTGGTTATAAATTTCTTCTAGATTTTCTTTTATACTCGCTACATAACTATCCTCGATTTCCTCATTTGTTAGAGCTCTTGAATAAATTTTCACATCATCTATTAATCCTTTAAAATACTCTCCATTTCCCCAATTCGCTTTTCCTAGTTGAATAATTCCTCCTGTATCCGACAAAATATCTCTTAACTTGAACGTACTCTCTTTCGTATCCTTTTTTACCCCATCTACAAAAATAGTCGTACTATTTTTCTTAATCACTAAATCAATATGTTTCCAGGAAGTACTGGATGGAGTAGATAGATTATTTCCTGGACGAGATCCTGTATTATTGTATCGTTCCACTGTAATTCCACTTGTTTTATCCATTATTCCTACATAACGCTCCTGTTGATAGGCTTGCGTTTTTTCATCGTTCGAGGCATAAAATACCCACCCATTTCCTCCTTCAGGCTTACTATTATAAGAAATGGTTATTTCGTCTTTACTTTTTAATAGAGGCTTCCCGTTTTTCTTTGTGACTTTAAGCCAAAAAGTTTCACTGAGTTGAGCTGCCATTCCATGTGGAGCATCTACATAGACAGGAGTCCCTTGAACTTCTGCCTTCGCTCCAGAACCAACAATCCCATTCTCCGGATCATCAAAATGAAAGCTTGCGATCAATGCCTCGTCGACTGAATTCTCTTTTGCAAATACTTCTTGTCCAACAAGTTGTTGAGAAAATAGTGTGATTAAAGATAGAGCTGTAATTTTCATCATATTTTTTGGATTAATTATCATAGTTCCCTCCTATGGACTGACAAAAAACGTATTTCAAAAAATATTTATAAAGACACATTTACTCAAAAAAGCTATTACTCCTCTCCTTTCCTTTCCTTTTTATTTCGAGTAAATGTATGTTCCCACGTTATCGACTCTTATCTCATTTCTTTAATTAAGAATACGCTTACATTAATGTAATAATATGCAACATCAGGATTTAAGTAAATACTTTTTCTTATTTTTACTAAAAAACTACTATAAAAAATAAATACTATCAATATTTTCAGTAAAATATTGATAGTATAATAATTACTTTACTCCTACTAATGGCATAGATAAATAGAATAAATCGCTAACTGATAACGGAGTCTCAAAATCGTTTACTCTCATCACAACCTAGTCTTTACTAAGCTTAGGTAAATCCATTAAAGTAATACATTCTCCTATTTTTCCTTCTGATTCAAAAACGATAATTTCATTCTCACCTTGCTTTAAGAGAGGGCCTGGAATGTAGAGACGTTGTTGCGGTCCTTTTTCCCAGAATCGTCCAATATTAAATCCATTGACGGTTACAAAACCTTTCCCCCATCCTTCTAAATCTATAAAAGTATCACCAATAGTCGAAGCATTAAATGTAAACTGATAGAAAGCTGGCTGTCCTGATTGCCATGCTGCTTCAAAGTCTAGTTGATTCAGATTATCCATTGGTAAAGCATAGATATCCCATTCACTTTGGAAAGCTCCATTGATAATTACACCATCGCGAATCCCTTTTTCTTGATGATTCATTTTTACCGAATAATTGACTCTTCCCATATTTTCCACAAGAATCCCTAATTGATTATCTGACTCTGTTAATTCAAACTCTAATTTCTGTCCAATTTCTAAATCATATTGAGTGGCTAAATGGTTATCATTGATAAAAATTTGGGCACGATCCATACATTCAATCAAGCGAAAATCTTCAATTGGACGTGCCTTGCCAATTTGACTTTGATAAAAAATATATCCAGTTCCTTGATCTAATGCTTCCATTGTTAGTGGATAGTTATGATGAAACCTTTTGCTAATTTTATCAAGATTATGGAATAAAGATGTTTTCGCCTGTATCTTTAATTCCCCATAAGCAATCTTTTGGATTTCTGTTGAAAAACGCACTTCAGGTAAAGTGGTATATTTCGCAATTACTTCTTGGAATTTACGATATTTTGGGGTGATATCTCCCCATTCTGTTAATAAAGCGTCATAATCATAACTAGTTACATCTGGTGCTAGTTTCTCATAATAGTTAGCGCCACTTGTAAAGCCAAAGTTTGTCCCCCCATGGAACATGTAAATATTCACTGACCCTTCTTCTAAAATATCAGCTAGCTCATGTGCAGATTCTTCTGCATCTGTCGTATGATGAATTTCATCCCCCCATGCATCAAACCAACCAATCCAGAACTCCATCACCATTAGTGGCTTTTTCATTCCATGAAATGCTCTAAGTCGTTTAAAATGCTCCTTTACTTTTGAACCACAATTAATAGTTGGTAAAGCTGTTTCAGGGATAGAGCCATTTTCTAACATATCTCCCCAAGGACCATCAGAGGTAACTAACGGAACATTTACTCCATGTTCCTTCATCATTTGCGCCATTCTTTCCATATAATTTTTATCATTGGCATAACCACCGTACTCATTTTCCACTTGCATTAGGATTATAGGGCCACCATTTGTAATTTGCAGATCTACTACTTCTGGAAAAAGCTGTGTAAAATAACGATTGATTTTTTCCATAAATTTTGGATTATCAAAACGAACTTTCACACTTTGATCTTTAATTAGCCAGTATGGCAATCCTCCGAATTCCCATTCCGCGCAAATATATGGAGCTGGCCTAAGAATCACATATAAACCTATATTACTAGCTGTTTGAATAAATTTACGTAAATTCAATCGCTTTTCAAAATCATATTTTCCTTCATGGGGTTCATGTAAATTCCAAGGAACATAGGTTTCTACGGTATTACATCCTAATGCTTTTAATTTCTCTAATCGATCTAACCAGTATTCTGGAACCACACGAAAGTAATGAATAGCTCCTGAAATAATTTTCAAGGGCTGATTATCCATATAAAAATCATCTTTTATTTCAAACTTCTTCATTTTACGCACCTCTCCATTTACTTAGTAAACACTCGTTTATTTTTTCTATCTTTCATTTATTTCTCATTTTAAACACGCGCACACATAAATTGTATAAGAAGGTAAACTAAATAATATAAGATTTTGAAACAGTAAGGCATTTAGAAAACGACTGAAATTTATCATTTACCTTTCCCCAAACTAGTAACAATGTAGCAGTGTTTGATGGGGTTAAAAATAATAAATAAATCGAAATATGTTGGAAACAACAAATTATTTTTTAGTAAAAAATAGAGAAAAAACTAGGCAAAAACAACCAAATTATGTTATCGTTTACATTGTAATGATTCAGATAAATTCTAAATAACAAATGAGCTCACCAAGTTTTCTATAAAATGATAATTCTTCTACTATTTATATCCTTTTGATTGATCCAACTCTAGAACTTTTCTATTTCCATGGTCATAATGCTGTTGTTTAGAAATGCCCCCTTACATTTAATTAAACAATTGAAAAGAGGTAAAGTCATATGCTGAAGATTGCTGACAATGAATTACAATGGGTTATTAACACTTTACAAAAAGTTGAAAAAAAGATGCATATTGTCGCCAATAGTAATAAAGATAAGATTCCATACACCACAACTCCAGACGGTAAGTTTGATGACTGGACAAACACAGATATTGCTTGGTGGACGAATGGCTTTTGGGGCGGAATAATGTGGCAGCTTTATAACCTTACAAAAGAACCTATATATAAGGAAAATGCAGAAGTACTAGAAAAGAAGCTTGATAGAAATTTAATGCTTTCTGATAAGCTTGATCATGACAATGGATTCAAGTGGGGACCGACGGCTTTAGCTAACTACTTTCTCACCGAAAATCAAGAATCTGCAAACCGTGCAATGTTAGCTGCTTGTAACCTAGCAGGTCGATTCAATTTGAACGGAAAATATATACGTGCATGGAATGATGATTCCACCAATCGAAGTGGCCTTGCCATTGTTGATTGCTTAATGAACCTTCCGATACTTTATTGGGCTACAAAAGAAAGTGGGGATCCTCGCTTTTCACAAATAGCAATGGCTCATGCCTTCACTGCCCAAAAATATCTTGTCCGTCCAAATGGTTCCGTAAAGCATATCATCGAATTCAATCCTCATACTGGAGAATATCTAAAATCACACGGCGGCCAAGGTCTAGGACATGGTTCTGCATGGACTCGTGGGCAAGCCTGGGCTTTATACGGTTTTGCTTTAAGCTATCATCATACGAAGGAAGACCAGTTTTTATCAACAGCTAAGCAAGTCGCAGATTATTTCATCTCCAATATACCTGAAAATGGTTTAATTCCAATCGATTTTTGTGCATCAAGCGACCAGCCAATGTGGCAGGATGATAGTGCTGCTGCGATTGCTGCTTGTGGTTTGCTTCAAATTGCTGATTTAGTAGAAGATGCAGAAGAAAGCCAACAATATATAAACGCTGCCTTAAGGCTATTACATGCTTTAACTGAGAAAAGTTGTAATTTTGATACGGATACTGATAATCTATTAATGCGTTGTTCAGCTGCTTACCACGAACGGAACCATGAATATCCTATTATTTACGGAGATTATTTCTACCTTGAAGCACTATTAACATTGAGCAAACAAGGTCTATTCATTTGGTAACTAGCTTGATATATACAAAAAAACATCTGCCCTCTCAGATACTTTCCATGTAGAGGTCAGATGTTTTTTATGAATAGCGTCTCTCCAACTAGCAACCTACCAAAATCCGCTCACTATTTAATTCTTCTATTATACTACCATAACTCAACTGTTCTCTATTTTCAAAGTATATTCCAAGCTCGTTTCCCGATCTGCAGCTACAGTAGTAATTTTAATCTCTGCAGTATCCGTTATATCCCTTGGCTGTTTTTCATCAATTAAAATATTGTTAACATATACAAGAACAGCAGGATCAGCATCTATCTTAGCCAAAATTTTATTTGTTTCCTTTTTAACCATATACATTTTTGTATTAGGATTAAAATACGGTACTAGTATCCCTCCACTGATTTTAATTCCTTTAATACTGGCCACATTGGAATAAGATAGAGAATTACGTAGCGTTATGCCAAATAATCGGCAACTCTCTTCTTCCTTAGGTGCCCTAAATGTTAGCTTCATTTTCTCCTTTTTCCACTTATTCTCGATTACAAGCTTTACAGATAGTAAACCCTTTTCAGAAACTGCTGGAACGGTAATCATTCGCTCCCCTTCGGTCTCCTCATTCATTCTTACAATAATGGACTTCCCTGCGTCTTCCGCTATGAACTTTAATTCTAAAAAGATTTCAGAAACACTTGGATCAACATGAAATAAATAACTGAATTCACCATTTCTTTCAGCAACTCGATATCGATGTCCCCACCAACTACTTACCGTTGATTTTTCTTTTTCTAAATGTTTGGCATATTCGGAATTGTTATCGTCAAAATTAAATAGCTGATCCATTATTAGACTATTTTCTCGTTCTCTTTCTTTTTGTTTTTTGATGACAGATTGAGCAGCTTCTGAATCCTTCTCTTGCAGTTGAAAATAAATCCCATATCTTTCTCCATGCATTTGATAATAGGGGGAAAAGATTAAATCTTCTTCAATATCTTTCACCTTAAAAGCAATGAGTTTATCCTTCATTTTCACTTCTTCTAGTCTTAAGGATAAATCGCTTCTCCATTCATCTATTGGTATTTTTGTAGTTAATGTTGTGATTGCTAACGGATCCCTTGTGGCGACACGAACTAATACTCCGTTCGGCATATCTTCCCAAATTTTATTTTGCCCTAGATGTGCACTTAAAACGTACGGCCCATAATTCAGTGAGATATAGTCTTTGTTATCATTTGCACTAATAAGTTTTATACGATAATAAAGGGTAAACTCGATATGAGCCTCTTCCTCTACAGTTATTTCCCAAAAACCATTTGTCGATTGAATCGTCTGCTCTATGCCATTTATGTTAAATGTTTGATATTTCGAGACCCATTCTGGTTGCCGTAAACGTAGATTAATGGGCTCAAACGTAGTATCCTCTTGCTTACTAAAGAGAAGGGATACTTCGCCGGTTGACCGATTTACCTGTTGAATTAGCTTCACATTAGCATTTGGAATAATTACCTCATTTGAAAAATATAGATTCACGAAAACTGTATTCTCCTTCACAAAATAGAAGCTGTCAGACAACTTGGAAAAACTCTCTATCCCTGTTCCTGTACAGCACCAAAACTCATCAAATGGGCGATTATAAACTTTATTGTACCCAGCTCCCATTGGTTGAAAATACATCATCATGCCGTTGTCTGGATTTTGCGAGGCAAGAATCGCATTGATATAAGTCTTCTCATAATAGTCCAGATATTTTTTATTACCAGTAACTTTAAAAAGCTCCCGCGATAATTTCAGCATATTATGGGTATTACATGTCTCACAAGTGCAATCCCCATTTCTGATCTCTGCATCATTAAATAATGTATTTGCTTCATGGAAATGTTCGCTCTGACTATTTCCCCCGGTGCTATATGTATGGAATTTTATAACAATATCCCAGAAATTTTCTGCTGCCTTTAAAAACACAGGTAGCTCTTCTACCTCTTTTCGTGAGAGAAGACCAGCCGATTCAGTAACTTGTAAAGTTGTATATCTTTTCAGTGCACCAATAAACTTCGGAATCATCGTGTTTGCGTGTTTGCCTGCAAGTACATCTTTATCATCAGCTAATTCCTTAAATAAATGAACTTCGTCAAAATAACTTGCAGCAATCAAATGTTCTTTTCTTTTCGTAAGGGAGAATAATTGATATAAACCGTCATTCATCCCACCGTATTCAATTGTTAACATTTTTTCCTTATTTGGCATTGTTAGCATACGCTGATAAACATAATCTCCAAACGCACTAGCGGTTTCTAAAGCTGTCATTGCCAAGTTAGGAGAGGTAACTCGCAATGCTTCGTATGCTGCGGTTAAGCCTGCTAAAATTTTATGCAAATTGTACCAAGGGACAAGTACATTTTCTTTTTCCTTAGGATCTACAGGCAATCCTTCCACTTCATCTAATGCTACTTCCCTAAATGCAGATACATAGCCATAACTAGTGGGATGTTTTTTCCCGTATTCGATTTGAGCATTTCTAAGACCTTTTACAGCAATCGTTAATTTATCAAGTAGTTTCGTTCTAACTTCTTCCTCTTTAACATTTCCCAGTGCCAGTGAAAGAGAAGAAATGTAGTGACCAAAGAAATGTCCACGGAAATTCATTTTGTCACTTCTTTCCCACCCTTGGTACCCCTCTTCTGTAAGTGGATCTAACTCTGCAACTTTATAGATTTCATAAAGAAATCGCTCTGGTTCAAGCGATAGTAAGTAATGAACACAGTTATTTTGCGCTCTTCGTAATTCTTCATCCATAATAATTATCTGATTCGTTGGAATCGCTTGCATTTTTTCTCATCTCCTTATAGTAGATAGAAACTAGGAAGCAGCTTTATATTGATGTCCCCACAAAATAAATATATAATTTTTATAGAAATATGTCGTTAGAATAATAATTGATATGGTGGACAAAAACTATTTTAATAGATTTTAAGGTGAATATTATGACTTTATCCCATTCAAATACAGAGGAACGCTTTCATTTTAAGGTCGCTGGTTTATTTTCCTCTACTGAACCATGGCACCATGCCGTTCGTACTAATCCTGATTACGAGTTATTAATTGGTGTTAAACACACACTTTATCTTACATTTGATGATAGGGAAATTGCATTGAAACCAGGAGATATTTTAATTATTCCTCCCGGTTTAAGGTTTAAAGGGACACGTGATTCCCTTCCTATGCTATCCTTTTATTGGATTCACTTTACTATGACCATTGATGCCGCTGACAATAGCTCATTTTTTTCTATTATCCATCATCATCCCAAAGATCCTTTCTACTCAAATACGTTTCCTACAACAAAAATTGTCACGTTAGTTGATCACTTGATAGAAACGATGAAAAGCACTTGGCATTCCCAGCACTTATTAGATTCGTTAACTACAAGTATTCTATTAACCATCTCTGGAATAACGAATCAGAGAACATCTGATAAGGATAACAATGTAAATTATTTAGTTCTTTACATTATCGATTGGTTAAATCACCATTATATGCAGCCATTTAGTGTGGAAGAAGCTGCCAATTATTTCGGCTATAACACAGCCTATTTCTCCCATTTCTTTGCTAAAAATACGAATAAAACGCTTACTAGCTACGTTAATGACCTGCGAATTAATCATGCAAAAAAAGCCTTAAGAAGTGGAACTAAAAGCATTAAAGAAATAGCCTACGAATGCGGCTATCAGGATGAAAAATACTTTTCTAGGATCTTCAGAAAATTAGAAGGGGTATCTCCTTCTTTTTATAGAGGGACAGCAAATACCCAGAATGCTAATTATGAAAAAGAAACCTAATGACCCTATTAAATATATACATTAGGTTTCTATTCATTTCTTACTTTCTAATTAAAATTGCGCTATGAGCATTTACTACTTTTTCTTCCAATCGAATATCTTTTTTCCCCCATAAATCTCGCACTACTTTATTCGCTCCAACGAATCTATTAGCTAGCTCTCTCGGAATCTCCAGGTTAGATTCTCCTACATTAAAGAAGGCAATGTATTCATTATGTTCACTACGGCCTTCCCAAACGATCCAATTATCATCACGATAAACTTGGCGACGATAAGTTAGTGTTTGATACATATCTAGGACTTCTTCATTTGTAAATAAGCTTAACGTAAAATCATCAATATCTGGCAATGTCCCTCCATACATTAATGGGGATTGGAAAATAGTCCATAAACTCATTAGCAAATACTGTTCATCCTTTGTGAACCTTGTCCAGTTATCTCCCCCGCCTCCATCAACAGCACGAATCCCAATATGTCCTAATGGCAACATATCACAATCTGGCCAATTTCCTGGGCGAACATAGGACACCCACTCCTCTGCTCGATCGAACATGCGATATAAAGCATCCCAATGATCCCAAAAATCATCGGTTAATCTCCACATATTGGCATGCTCCTGCAAAAACGTTCCATTTTTAAGTTGTGCAGGTCCTGGAGATAAAGAAAGAACAATCGGTCGTTTTGTTTTATCAATTGCTTTACGAATCGCCGCGATTTCTTTTTTATGGGCATCATCGTATAATCTTGAATAAGCAATATCGTCCACTTTAATGAAATCAACACCCCAAGAAGCATAAAGCTCCATTAAAGAATCATAATAAAGCTGTCCTTCAGGCATATCCACATTAACTCCATACATATCCGAGTTCCAAGGACAAATATTGTTCATCGCAATATCTCTAGCTCGTTTATCTGTTCCCTTAATAGCAGTATTTTGATGAACAGCCTGCCGTGGAATTCCACGCATGATATGAATTCCAAATTTCAATCCTAATTGATGAATGTATTCACCCAAAGCCTTAAAGCCTTGTCCCTGCTTAGAGGAAGGAAAGCGATTCTCTGCAGGAATTAACCTTGAATATTCGTCCATATTTAACGGGAAAAATTGATTATACCTCGTTGATTTAGCTTCTGGCTCTGCCCATTGGATATCAACTACGATGTACTCCCATCCAAATGGCTTAAGATGCTCGCTCATGAATAAAGCGTGTTCTCGCACTTCCTCTTCTCTAACAGAAGCTCCATAACAATCCCAACTATTCCAGCCCATAGGCGGAGTCTTAGCAAAATCTAAAAATGTCATATGTTTTTCACCCCAAAATATATTGATAACGATTTCATTAAAAATGATACAATAATAGAAGAAAAAAGATTTAACCTATTCTACAAAGAAGGGCAAAAAGAAAGATATTGTCGCATATTTTATTGAGAAAGGTGAAAAGATGAGTATCTATAAGAAAGAATATCGTTACGCAAAACTAACTGCATTTTATGCTCTTAATCTAGCAAATTTTAATATGGGTACACATCATCATGCTTCCTGTGAAATTATGTATGTGACGACAGGAAGTTGTGAAATAACAGTTAATGATCAAAAATTTATATTAAAGGAAAAAGAATTTATTTTTCTTGATTCCTTCATTCCTCATAAATTAGTAGTAAACCAACAATGTACCATACTAAATATAGAGTTCTTAGTCGGAACGGATATTAATGACTTTGATTTGGAGCCCCTAAAGAATGCTTCTGTATCCTATCAAGAAATTTCGTTAATAAAGCCCATGTTTATTGTATCAAACGATTCTCGAAGTTTAGGGTACGCAATTAAAGACTTAATTAATCTAATGACCAATGCTAATTCAGATACCTCTGAAATTACATTTTTAACTAATATCCTCTTTCAAAGAATGATATTGGAACTATTTCACTCACTTGCTACGGAAAAGAGTGCGAAAGGAATGCGCTATATAAATAAAGCAATAGCATTTATTCAAGCTAACTTAGAAGACGAACTCAGTGTTCCAAAAATCGCCGAAGAAGTTGGTATTAATAAGTCTTATCTCCACCAACTTTTCAAAGATTATACAAGCTATTCTATCGGAGATTTTATTTCTAAAAAAAGACTTGAACGCGCTTGCTTCTTACTAATCAACTCCAATAAAAGTATAACAGAAATTGCCTTTCAAGCAGGTTTTAATAGCAGACAGTATTTCAGCAATACCTTTGAGAAAAATTTTTCTATGCCTCCTAGAGATTACAGAAAGCTTCATGGACAAACCCTTGAAAGTTCCACTATTAACGGGCAACTAAGATTAGATGATCATAACAACTGGTCTTTATCTAAAATGAAATAAAGATTCCAAATTTGGAAAAGACAAAAAAACAATTAAAAATATACACAGAAAAACGCTGTTGCGTTAGTCAACAGCGTTTACCTGATACTTAACTATCTAATTTACACTATTTCGATATACCCATCTGTTCCATGCACACGAATTCTTTGCCCATCTTTAATCAATTTGGTAGCATTTTCTACACCAACAACCGCTGGTAAGCCATATTCCCGTGCAATTACTGCCCCATGGGTCATCAGCCCTCCCACTTCAGTTACTAGACCTTTAATGGATACAAATAATGGTGTCCAGCTAGGATCCGTAAACGCGGTAACTAATATATCTCCCTCTTCTAGAACGGCCTCTTCCATGTTTAAAATAACACGCGCTCTTCCTTCTATAACACCAGATGAAACAGGTAGACCGACAATCGCTCCGGCAGGAATATTTTCTCGTTGGTACTTACCTGCAATGATTTCGCCATCTGATGTAATCACGCGTGGCGGAGTTAATTTTTCATATAATTTGTACTCGTCTTTTCGTTTCGTGATAATTGAGTAATCCAGTTGATTAGTGCGTACGACTTCATGAAGTTCTTCAAAAGTAAGATAATAAATATCTTCTTTTTCCAGTATAACCCCCAAATTTATAAGTTGTTCTGCCTCTTTCAGTAACGCCTGCTTATAAACATAATAACGACTAACATATCCGTATTTTGGATATTCACGATACCCGATGAAATTTCGAATACGATCGATCATTTGTTTGGTCTCTTTTGCCTTTTGTTCCCCTTCCGGCAATTGCCTCAATTGATCTAATAACTCATGTTCTTTTTCCAATGCAGCACGAAGTCCTTGTTCACGTCTCCGATTACTTTCATTCGGCTCAAAGTTTTTGATATTACTCAGAATCATCGGGATAATTGTAATTGGTTTTTCACTCCAACGAGTTCTAGTAATATCGATTTCACCAGTACATCTCATCCCGTATTTGTTGAGAAAAGCAATTATTGCTTCCTTTATTTTCTGTCCACCTTCAAATTGAATCAGCTTATCCAAAAAGTGATCATCTTTTACATGCTGTAAAAATTCAATTACTTCTGGATAAGGACGAATTACATCTGCTACATCCAATAATGCTAGACCCATTTCCGAAGTAATATTGTTTGGTACAGATTGCGAAAGAATATCGGCTGCGTTTTTTTCACCTAACCACTCATTCATTTTTTCATTGATCCAATGTGAAGCATTTATCGCAGTCATAAATACTGCAGTACTTTGTGGGTCCATTAAAATCTTCTTTAATTCTTGAATATCTTCGACAATAAAATCAAATAAATCTGATCCGGTTTTCGTTTGGATATTTCGTTTTAATGCTTCTATCGATGTTTGGCTTTTCTTCATTAAATCAGAAACGATTGTTGGATTATTTTCGATTTGCGCCTGGAAATCAATATTGTTTCTGCTAGGACTCGGTACTTGTTGATCACTCGGGTACGATCTTCGTTCTATGATGGTCATAAGCGCATCCTTCATGAGAGGATCATGTTGCCCCATGTTATTTAATAGCATGTTTCTGCTTTCAGGTGAAGCCAGCATAGGTGTAACATCCACATACAACCTTCCACCAGCTTTACGCATAGGTGCAGGAGTTATCAAGAGATGAAAAGATAATCCCAAGGGTTTCAAGGCATCAGTCATCATTTGTTGGTGACCGACAGATAGGTAAACGTGTTCTTCCACGTCATTTGCTTCAGGGATTGGGAAAAGTGTTGTGATTGGCCGGCTTTGAACGATATAAAACGTATCGTCAACCAAACACCATTCGATATCTTGTGGCTGGCCGAAATGAGCTTCAATCTGCCTTCCAATACGGGAAAGTTCTAAGATCTGTGGATCAGTCAGTGTTTGTGTCTTTTGCTGATCCGTTGCGATCTGCTGGGTCTCTGTTCCACCTTCTTTTTGTCCATAGATTGCAAATTTCTTGGTTGCAATTCTCTTTTCAACGATATTATCTTCCTGTACTGTATAAACATCAGCAGAGACCAAGCCAGAGACTAATGCTTCTCCAAGTCCAAAGCTAGCATCGATTGATAAAAGTTTCCGATTTGAAGTAACCGGATCAGCGGTAAATAAAATCCCAGACGCCTGTGGGAATACCATCCGTTGAACGATAACGGATATATACACTTGGCTGTGGTCAAATCCATTATGCATCCGGTAGATGACAGCACGATCCGTAAATAGGGATGCCCAACATTTGCGGATATGCTGCAGAATGCTTTCTTTTCCGATGATATTTAAATAGGTGTCTTGTTGACCAGCAAAAGAGGCATGTGGTAAATCTTCAGCAGTCGCACTTGAACGTACTGCATAAGCATGCTCCTCGCCAAACTTGGAGAGATAGTGAGAAACTGCTTTCACAACTTCAGAAGGAATTTCCGTTTCGAAGATGATTTCACGAATCTTCCCGCTGATTTCGCCAATTTGTCCTCGGTCTTCTACTTTGAGCATTTTTAGTTGTTCCATCAATGCAGGAATCGTTTCGTTCTGTTCGATCACCCTTTGATATCCCATTGTTGTAACACAAAATCCTTCTGGAACTTTTATCCCTTGAATTTTAGATAATTCCCCTAAATTCAAGCCTTTTCCTCCTACTAGCAGGAGCTGTGTTTTTTCCATTTCTTGAAAATCGAGAACCAATGAAACCATACTGCATCTCTCCTATTCCTTTATGTTTTATTGATTTTATCAGGAGAAAAACGGAAGAAACAGTCTATTTTACCCTTTTTTTATATGCTATAATTAAGACAGGAAGAGAAATTAATGTTGTCAAATAACACTGTAGCGGAAATCATCTCCCCATTCGGAGATAACAAAAAAACTATAGACCCCCTCAAATTTCAACGAGTTTGTCTACAGTCTGAAAGGTCCAACCAGCTTGTTAAGGTGGTTTTAAAGTAAAGTATCCATTCAGAATAAAATTGGTATGAGTACAAGGATGCAAACATATATATCCAATTTATTTTTTTAAATAGTATTCTATATTTGAGCAAAGTATATTCAAACTATTAACCCTAATAACACCACCATGTCTCTTCTTATTGATTCCCAACTCAAACTCAGCATCCTTTAAAATCCGAAAATCACCTGACCTTAAATCAGTTGTTAACAATGGAAGATAGCCTAAATTTTCTTTAAAGCGATCGACGATTAAACACCAAGTTTTATTATCGGGTAATAGATAAACTTGCGGTCCTTCTACCCCGAATAGATCCGCCAGAATAGAAGAATCAATCTGCTTATATTCTCCTATAAGCTCATTCGACCACTCCATGATAATAGTTCCAAACGTTTCATCCTTTGTAAATCGATAATAATTGCTTCCATCTCTAACAATGGTTGTATCAATAACATCTCGTTCTTTTTCTATATACAAAAAGGGAGAGCTGAATTTTCGAAAGTCGTTAGTATAAGATGCATAAATCTTATGTTTACCATCTGTTAGGGACGCCCAAAAAATAAGAAACTGTTGTTTTCTTTCGTCAAATATTGCCTCTGGTGCCCAAACATTCCCTGCATTTTTCACTTGCATTGTAACCGCCCAGGGTTTAGACCAGTGAACTAAATCCTCTGATTCCCAAAAAAT
Source organism: Niallia sp. (assembly GCF_031978665.1). Taxonomy (NCBI): domain Bacteria; kingdom Bacillati; phylum Bacillota; class Bacilli; order Caryophanales; family Bacillaceae; genus Niallia; species Niallia sp. The sequence continues at coordinate 157,305 of NZ_DALZDK010000003.1, forward strand.
GATATCCTTGCTTCCCTCTGTTTGGGCATGAACCCATCCCAAGCCTTTTTCGATTCGCAAATCAGTAGCTAAAATATAATATTTATTATTTCTCGGGTCCTGAATGATAAAAGGATCTCGTACGCCTTTTTCTCCTAAATCGGAGTAAAGCATGGGCTTTCCATGATTTAAATCATTAAAGTGGAGTCCATCCTCACTTATTGAAAAATACACTTGCTCCCCATCTTTATGTTCTCCAGTAAAATAGGTAAATAAATAGCCAGACATTTTACTTTCTCCTTGAACAAATTTTAGTTATGAATTATTGACATATTGGTTTTATTTAATCTGCAATCGGCTCACCAAAAATCGGCAATCCTTCATCGTTCCAATCAAAAAATTGCGCTCTTGCATGTCGATCAGGATTATTCAACGGATTATCGAAGGTATTTTTTTTTGGGCGTGCATGATAGATTAAGACATCATGTGCTCCATCTTCTGATTTTGTAAAAGAATTATGTCCTGGACCGAATTGCTGGTTACTTTCGGAAGATTCAAAAACTGGGGTCGAACTCTTATGCCAAGAAAAACCGTTTAATAGATCATTATTAGCATCTGCCCACAGCATTCCCATCGCATAATTTTCCTCCGTTGCACTAGCCGAATAAGTGATGATTATTTTTCCATCTCTTTCAATGACAGCTGGCCCTTCATTAACTAAATAGGTTATTTTTTCCCAATCATACTCAGGAATTGTTAACAAAGTTGGAGTTCCCTTTATCGTCCAAGGATTCAACATTTTCGCAATATACAAGTTAGAATTACCTTTTATAGCAGGTTCTTTTTGAGCCCAAACATAGTATAGTTCATCACGATGAGAAAACACAGTTGCATCTAAACTAAAGCTATCTTGATGTGTTTTCACTACTCCTTTTTCCACCCACTCGCCAATTAAAGGGTTCTCATCAGAGCATTCTATTACAAACATGCGATGATGGATGGAAATGGAAGGATCTTCACTTTCACCTGATGCTGCGAAATAAACATACCATTTACCTTCTATATAGTGTAATTCTGGCGCCCAAATTAGACGTGAATTCCATCCGTTCTCTGGCGCTGTCCATACATTTACTGCTTCTGCCTCTCTTAGTTCATTTAAGCTTTTTGCTCTTCTTAATTCAATTACCTTATATCCTGGTACAGAGCCAGTAAAATAATAATAGCCATCTGTATGCTTATAAACCCATGGATCAGCCCTTTCACATACGATTGGATTTTGATAAGGTTGCTCCTTTTTCATTGTTCTCCCTCCCATTTAATACGAATTCCTTTATGTGTTGGTGTTACTTTTTTAAATAATCCATCCTTGTACTCTAGCCAATCAAAGCAGACTTCACGATGATAGCCGAAGCCACTTTGAATTTGACCAAGAGGTGTTAAAAATCGGTGGTACGCAATCAAGTACTTATCTTCTTCCTCTATATAGAGAATGCTATGATGCCCAGTCCCTAAAATGGTCAAATCACTTCTCTTTTCCAGGAGTTTATATTTAAAGTCAATTGGACCAAATAAAGAGTGAGAGATTCCATAATTTACAGAATAGTTTTCACTTCCTGTATCATCTGAAGACCAAGTAAAGTGATAAACATTATCTATTTTATTAACACATATTGCCTCTCTAAAATCTTCAGCACCTTCGATATTCTTCACAGTTTCAGGTATAATCTCCACCATATTTTGCTTCAGTTCCACAATCGCTGCATGCCCATTTCCAAATAATAAATAGCTTTTATCATTCTCCTGATACACTGCAGGGTCAATTGTCTGGCCCATTTCGATTCCAGAACTTTGACAATCTTCCATTGTTAGTAATGGCTTCTCTTTTGCTTTAAAAGGACCAATTGGTGAATCACTAACAGCTACTCCGATTGCTTTTTTTTGCGTATTTTTGTCATGCCCGCAGAAATAATAATAAAACTTCCCATTTTTTTCTGTAATTGCTGGTGCCCATGCATTCCCAGTTGCCCATGGAACTATTCCAACTTTTCTTCCGCACTGATTTTGATACTCGACTTCGCTTTTTAAATCTAATATAATCCCTTCATTCGTCCAATTAACTAAATCTTTGGAGGAAAAGACACTTAATTGATAGCCTGACCAACCAACGAATCCATCAGTTGTCGGATATAAATAATACATATCACCATATCGGATGATATCAGGATCGGCATATTCCTCTGCTAAAACAGGATTATTGCTTAAAATGGGGGTAATATTCCAAATTTCCTTTTTTCCATTATTACTTGTAGTTAAATTAATCGGTTTTGTTACATCATATACTTCCTGTTGACCATCTACTATTAATGTTTCAGGAGATACTAACCAAGTAATGGGTATAGCATTCCTATCACCATGCAAACGACCTCTATTAATATATAGACGAACGTTGTACCCATCAAATATTGTTGCTACTTTACCTGAAATTTTCATTCCCTGTAATTGTCTTTCTTTGCTCATCTCATCACTCCTTCATCAGAAAAGCAAGCAAATCTAATTCATAAAATGGCTTTGCATCTGTTGAATTAAAGAAGACCTAAGGACTTGCTATCTCTTAGGTCTTTCTCTTAAACCAAATCATGTCCCCTTACACGCATTCATTCTAATAAAAAGAATACCGTAAGCAGGCACTGTAATATCATCCTTTGTTTCAGAAAGATCGTACTCTTTCTGTTCAAGGGTACTAGGATTATCAATCGTATTAGACATTTCAGGTAACCCCGAAATCTCTATCGCTCGGAGTTTTTCTACTCTATCGGTCGCAAGTCTAAATGTAAATGGAATGTCTTGTACATTTACTAATTTCAGATAATATTCATCTGTTTTTTGATCATACACTGCGTTCGCGTAAATTGGTTCAATGATGGTTAGCTTATCCTCTATTTCATTAAATAATTGTCCATTAATATAAGTTGTTATGAATCTATTTTTCACATGCAATTCGCAATGGTACGCTACACCTGTTTCAACTGCCCAAATAGATTGCGTAAGAACACTACTCGCTCCCTCTCTCATGCAATCAATCAAACAATCTTGGTTCTGCCATCCACCTAATGCCCACGTTAAATAATTATCATTATCCTCATATCCGAAGAGGATTTTAAAGCCTTTATCCCATTTCTCCCCTGTTTTCTTGAAGGTAAATTTGATTGTATAGTTATCACTTTCTGATATGCCTACTTTTGCTAAAGACATATCCTCTATTACACCACTTTTCACATGTTGCTCTATACCTGCCGAATGATCAATTATTGTAAAATCATCGTACTCAATAATCGCCCCATCCCCTTTAATTAAAATATCTCCCCCTGATGACTTTTTACTCTTTAATTGTTTTTCAGGTAAGTTATTTAATTGGAAAGGAATAGTATGCGTTCCCTGATATTTCATAAATAATTTTTGAACATAGTAATTTGGTGTACCATATACCTTGGATTGATTAAACCAAATCATATCTGGTTTCCAATTTACAAAGTCGATATTAGCTAACATGGGAGCATAACACGCTAATGCTACCTTATCAGCATTTCTCTCTAAACCGATCATATAGCTCGCCTCAGTCAAAGCATTCCACCATTTATTATCTTTTGAAGCATATTCGCCAAGAAAAACTTTCGGACCGTTGGAATCGTATGAATCATATCGATGATGATTGGCTAAAAACCAATCAGGAGACTGATAATAATGTTCATCTACTAATTCAGATCCATTTTGGCGAGCACTCTGCCATCCTCGTTCATATTCGCTTCCAGCAGCAAAAGGTCCAGCTGAATTGATGATTTGGATATCAGGGTATTTTTCCCGGATTGCCTTATGAAAATATACGTATCTATCAAAAAAGGCTTGTCCTACTTCCTCATTTCCAATTCCAATATACTTCATATGAAAGGGCTTGGGATGTCCCATTTCTGCTCTAATTGTTCCCCATTTAGAATTGATATCACCATTGGCAAACTCAATTAGATCTAAAGCATCCTGAATCCAAGGACCAAGTTCTTCAATCGGAACAGCCCGTTGATGATGGGGATCAAATCCTGCCGGAAGAACAGGTATTGGTTCCGTCTTCAAATCTTCACAAAGTTGAAAATATTCAAAAAAGCCTAATCCTAGTGTTTGATTATAGCCCCATGAATTCCCCCTTGTAGGTCTTGTTTCAACTGGTCCAATTGTATTCTTCCAACGGTACATCGAATCTCGATCACTACTATTTAAACTACCATCATGAATTAAACATCCCCCTGGAAATCGCATGAATTTTGGATTCATACTTTCCAATAACTCTGCAATATCCTTTCGACATCCATTTATTCTGCCTTTATAGGTTTCAACTGGAAAAAGAGAGAGCATATCCACTGCTACATCGGTGTTCTCATCAAATCGAATAAGCAAATAACCATTTTCAACCGTTTCTCTACTTGTAATAATGGTTTCAAATCGGTTCCAATTATCCCCATCAATAGTTATTACTTCATTTCCAATTGTCTGATGATTAGCATCCCTTAATTCAATAGAGATTTTGGGATTACCACAATCTGGTTTTCCAAACAAGGAAAAGCGATATTTTTTATTTCTTTCAAAGTACATCCCATTATGAAATCCCTTATTTACAATCGCTAGAGATTGTTTCGTATTGATTTTTAAGTAATGAGGATTATTTGGGTGAATTGGTGTATCCATCAACACCCTTATCGTTAATGGAATAAACTTTAAGGGGCTTCCATCCTCATTAAACCATGCATATAACGGATGATACCCTTCTTTGTCTATTTCCGAAAACTCAAAGGATCTGTTCTGAACCATTTCAGCATACAAACCGCCATCTGCAGCATGATTTAAATCTTCAAAGAACAAGCCATACAAATCACCCAAAGGAGCTTCTTTTTTTCCAAGCTCTAAGTCGATAACCGGTAATTCTTTCATTGTAATACCTCTTTCTATATTGCAGCTATTATCATACGAATTATGCTTCTTCTATTTTTCTATTCACAAAATCTATTACTGGTTTAAAATTTATCATACATAGCAGAATAGCTACTGATGCACCAAACATTAGTAAATAGATTGGAAACAGCTTGAGTAAAATAAAGGTGCCTATTAAAATAAGGAAATTCAAATTACTTCTAATGGACTTTACTATTGCTAGTTTCATAGTCAAGATTGCCGTTTCTTTAATCGTCTGCTTCCAACTCACCATTACAATAAGGAAATTAATCGTAAACGTAATGAGAACCAATAGAAAAAGAATGTTTAACCAAAAGAGTATTTGGAGCCTTGGCAGCTGTGCTGTAATAAAGATATTGCCAACCATAATCCACAAGAAAAACATGAATACTAAAGACAGCTTAAAAAGTCTTTTGTATCCCATTTTCAAATGTACAAAGAAATTCTTCATAATCTTCGGCTCTGTTTCAACATTTTTCAACGTCATAATAACAGCATAGGTTGATGGAATGAGAGTCACCGATGAAAGATAAAGTATAGGTAAAGTCCCTAAGCGTATATCCAAAATAAAGATCAATACTACGAAGGGAAAATTCATGAGCAAAAAGAGCATATTCGCTTCAAATAACCAAATAATATAGTTAAGGTAACTAGTATAATGATAGAGTTTGTATAACAACTCGTCCTTTTTCATAGGTGACTCCCTTTCTCTTATTTCGTTCCGCTACTACCTACACCCAATTTCAATTGGAATAAATATTTCTGACCGAAGAAATACAATAGGATTTGTGGTATCGATAAAAGCAATGATAAACACATTACAAGAGACGTATTAAGTGTACCAGTAGGGTTTGTTGATGCCGATAAATTCGCTGCACCTAACGCTAACGTAAATTTACTTGAATCAGAGATATAAATTAATGGACCCATTACATCTCCCCATGCATGGTTAAAAGTAAAGATTGCGATCGCCGCCAATGCGGGCATAATTAATGGCAATACTATTTTCCGATAAATACCGAAATTATTTAATCCGTCCATTTCAGCTGCTTCGTAAAGGGAACCAGGAATGGCAGTCATAAACTGTCTTGTAAAGAATACATTATATGCTGAGGCAAAAAATTGCGGAATAATTAGTGGCCACAACGTATTATATAAACCTAAATTTCTGAAAATAACGAAAACTGGAATCAACGTAATTTGAGCAGGCAGCATCATTGTTGCTAATAATAATAGAAAGTATTTGTTCTTATGCTTATATTTCATCTGAGCAAATCCGTATGCTACCAATGAACTTGAAAATATTTGTCCAATAATGCTTAAAATAACGACAAACATCGTATTTAAGAACCACAATCCAATAGGACGAGACCCACCGAAAATATTAGAAAATAGCTCTATGAAATTTTTCCAATAAAACTCCTTTGGAAAGAAAGTGAAGTTTTGAATAATATTCGTCTCTGGAGATGCTAGTGATATCGAAATCATATATAAAAATGGAGCAAATAATATGAAACCAAAGAAGCAAAGTAAAATGTACACCACTATTTTCTTTGGTAAATTTAAATGTTTATCTAACATATTATTTAACCTCCTCTTCGTAGAATACCCACATCTTAGAAGATCTTAAGACAATCAGGGAGAGAACCAAAATGATTGCAAATAAGACCCATGCCATAGCAGAAGCATAGCCCATTCGATAATAGGAAAATGCATTTTTATAAAGATAAGGAACGATCATGGAACTGGCGTTATCCGGTCCACCATCTGTTAATAAATATACTTGAGTGAAAGTTTGTAAGGATCCAATAATCCCCGTAATTAAATTAAAGAAGATAACCGGTGAAATCAATGGGATTGTAATGGATCGAAACATTTTAAAACGGCTTGCCCCTTCCATCATAGCCGCTTCATACATTTCATCGCCAATACTATTAATGGCGGAAAGTAATAAGACCATCGTACCTCCCACACCCCAAAGTGCTAGTAAAACAAATCCATATAGAACAGCTCCTTTTTCAAGTAGCCAAGCAGGACCTTGAATACCAATGTAACCCAGAACTTTATTTAATAATCCATTTGCCGCTAAAATATTGGTAAATAAAATAGAGCTTGCAACGACAGGAACAATTGCAGGCAGATAATATAAGGTTCTAAAAAATCTCATGCCCTTTAATTTAAAACTAAGTAAGTATGCCATACCAAGTGAAACCAATAAGCTTACTGGCACACTCATAAGCGCATAAATAAACGTATTTTTTACACTTAGGAGAAATATTTGGTCTTTAAAAAGATTTATATAATTATCAAGGCCGACAAACTCCATCTTCGTCAACATATCCCAGTCTGTAAAACTCATAATAAACGAATAAATCATCGGTCCTACTGTTAATCCTAGGAATCCTATTAACCATGGAGAAATGAAGATAAAGAACCATCTTCTATTAATTTTCATACGACGCTGTTTGCTAGCTACATTAGATGTTATTGTTGCTTCCTCCACCAATCTTGTTTCCATCATTCTGTCCTCCCTCTTGAGATATGTGTGAGGATTTCATCATGAAATCTCTCACACATCAAGTTTAACTCTACTAAATTAGTACTTTGCAACAATATCAGTTAAATTCTTTTGAAGGGTAGAAAGTGTCTCTTCAGGAGTTAAGTTACCTAATAGCATTTCTTTAATTTTTGCACGCGCTTCTGTTGTTGCTTCTGAATACCAAGGACCTGTTAATAGACCATCAATTACGACACGTTCTTGTGCAACTGGAATCGCACTTAAATCAATATCATGTCCCTCTACCTGTTGATTTAAGAACTCATCAGAATTTAATGTTTTTAAATTTGCAGGACAGTCATTCAAACCTTTCCCTACTAATTGTTGAGCTTCCTCACTTGCCATATATTCAATAAATTTCCAAGATGCTTCTTGTTCTTTTTCACTAGATTGAGCCGAAATAGTTAATGCGCTACCAGTTGACCAAGATGTTTTTTCTGTTCCAATCGGCATAGGCGCAATTCCGTAATCAAATTTGTCTCCAATTACTTTTGCATTACTATTCATATCCCAGAATCCAGTCATGTTCATTCCGACAAGCCCTGCTTGAAAACGATTAACTTTATCTTCAGCAATTTGATAAGAAACACTCCATTTTTTAAATGCTTCATCATAAGCTTTAATCGTTGCTTGATTTTCTGCTGAATCAATCACTACTTTCCCATCTTCGACAACAGCTCCACCATTTGCTTGTAGGAAGTTACCCCAAACTAATTGATAGTCACCTGCTGTACTTCCCCATTGATCGATTTCCCCATCACCATCGGTATCCTTTGTTAAAGCTTCTGCCGCCTTGTAATAATCATCGATTGTCCAATTTTCGTTTGGATATTCCATTCCTGCTGCATCAAATAAAACTTTATTATAGTAAAGTAGAGAAGAGCCGCCACGATCAGGAACACCAAAAATTTCATTATCTAGCGTATAAAGATCAATTGCGCTTCCCCAAGTAGCTGGAATATCAATATTTGCTTCTTTAATTTTCTCCGTTAAATCAATAAATGCATTTTTGGAAGCAAAACCAGAACCATTTTCTGCAACTTGCGCTACGTCTGGTGCTTGCTTACCAGCAATCATTGTCTGTAACTTCGTATCATAATCATCGGCTACCGTAATCGTTTTCACTTTTATGTCAGGATTAGATTTTTCAAAATTTCCAATTCTTTCTTGGTAAACACCTTCGAAAGTCTCATCTCCACCCCAGTGCATAAATTCTATTGTTGTTTTACCATCGGCTGAGTCTCCATCAGAATTGGCGGCTCCTGAACATGCAGTTGCTAGAAGAGTAGTTGAAGCTAACAATACTGTGAAACCTAGTTTTTTCCATCTTTTCATTCGGTTTGACCTCCCAATTTTTTTACTATTTTTCATCTTAAAAGCAAATCTATTTTTTACTAAAAAAACTTTCGAATCATGAATTCGATAACAATATTTCTTTTTTGGAAAATATTGTTTCCGCTTTCACGGTTTTATGATAAGCTTTTTCTATGGAAAAGTAAATAGCTAAAATGATAATTTTTTAGTAAAAATAAGAGTAATGATTAACTTTTTCTGACACATTATTTCAAAAGATAAATATTTTTTCTATTTTTCAGTTAAATATCAGTTAGAGATTAACCTAAATACTAACCTTGCAGAAAAGAGGCACTAAAATGAAAATCACATTATCAGAAGAATCCTTACCAATATTTGAAGCAATTGCTAGCTCTGTTCGAATTAAAATTATTAAATTGCTTTCTACGAAACGTATGAATGTTAAAGAATTGGCTCACGAGCTTGGGTTAAGTAATCCAGTTGTAGCAAAACATATTAAACTATTAGAGGAAGCTGGTGTGATTAAAACGGAGAAAATCCCTGGAAAGGCTGGACTCCAAAAACAATCTATTTTAAAAATCGATTTAATAGAAATAGAATTTCCTAAAAAGATCTACCAAGCATTTGAATATTACGAGACATCTATTCCTATTGGACAATATGTCGATTACCTTGTCACCCCTACTTGTGGAATTGCAAGTACAGAACATCTTATAGGAGAATACGATGAACCAAAATACTTTATGGATACAGATCGATTCCATGCAGCAATATTATGGTTCACAACAGGATTCCTTGAATATAAAATCATCAATCCATTAAAGAATACAGAAAACTTGGAAATGATTGATATAAACTTAGAAATCTCTTCTGAGTTTCCTGGGGGAAATAACGTCTGGCCATCTGATATAACTTTCTCACTAAATAATGTGGAAATCGGCACGTGGACGAGCCCTGGTGATTTCGTTGACACGAGAGGAAAGTATAATCCAGACTGGTGGTCTTCAAATTTAAATCAGTATGGTACGAACTTGAAAATTAGACTTACAGATTATGGAGTGTGGATAAACGGAAAGCAGCTTACATGGATTTCTTTTAATCGTCTCTCTCTTGATAAAAGTGTTTGGAGTTTTCGGATAGAAGTGAAAGAAGATGCCGAAAACGTCGGAGGGTGCACTCTATTCGGTAAAGGCTTCGGAAATTATGATCAGAACATTGACTTTAGATTTTATTATACAGATAAAGAAGAAGCCTTTTAAGGCTGCCTAGAGGTCAATATACTAGATTAGTAAGTAGAGTATATGTAGAGTATATTTTTAAAAGAATAGATTTCTTTTCGGCAGCTAATAAATTCGTAAAAGTCATTCTAGCTTCAAGTGAAACATGAAAGAAATTACATACTCTTGATATAACCATTATAGGAAAAATGGAAAGACGTGAAAAAGGGAGCTTAAAAGCTCCCCTCAGACTGTAGACAAACCTCTAAATTTTAGAAAAAGGCGTTTGTTTATAGTATATTTATTATTCTCTTCGAATAAGATGTTGCTTTCCGCTACAGGGGTTCGCTTTCCGTGGGGCTCGCGCTGAGCCGCTTCGGCATACTGCCTGCAGGGTCTCAGCTGTCTCGCTAATCCCACAGGAGTCTCACCCCTTCCACTCCAAGCAATGCATAAAAATTAAATGTAACTTTTAAAAAATCTTTTTGTCGACAAACTGAAGGGAGCTTAAAAGCTCCCCTTAATAACTTGACTTTTATCAGCTATCTATTAATCCAATATAACGAGTAATTCTATTTACATCTATGCGACACTTCTAAATGCTATGATCAATTGCAATTTCTTCCCCTTGCCATATTTTTTTGCTGCTCCAGTCCATATCTCCCTCTTTCCAAAAAGCAGCATTCTCCGGAATTCCTAGTGGAAGAAATACTGCTGAGCAAAGGTATAAACTGCCTACTCCAATGTAATGTTCCGCTAAAGCAGGTTGATGTCCATATACCCCAGGCAAAAGCCAACCTTTTTCATCAAACGTCCCAGCTGCATTCCCCACTTTCTCTATCATGGCTGTTAAACCACATCTTACTTGAGCAGGTCTCACATGATCAGGCAAGTAATTTTGTAATGCAGCTTGAGCTAAAGCTTGAAATGCACCAAAACGATAAATAATAGAGCGCCCAATCACAGGATATGATCCATCTGGTCCTATCAATCTTTCTTGAATATCGGCATAACGTATAAATCGCGGAATCATTTTTTCGCGATAGTTCTTCAACTCCGCACTCTGTTCATAAAATAAGTTTAATAAATCTATTGCCATCGGCTGCATAACAAAGCTATTGTAATAATCCCAATGGAAATTCGGACCATCTCCATAGATACCATCGCCTAAATACCAATCATCTAATAGTCTAATAGCATAAATTACTCGGAGCAAATCGTACTCTTCTTCCCCTAAAACATATAATGCGCCTTCTACCATTGCAGAAAAAAGATTCCAATTCATATTTGGCGGCATTATTTTTCTCGTTGATTTTAGTGCGACAATGACATTTTCTCGCACTTCTTTCGGGAGCGCATCTCCAATTTGTTTCGGTGCACGTACAATAGAATGAGCCAAAAAAGCAGCATCAACAAGCGGTTGGCCTGGTTCTGTAAAATTCATGTAATCCTTTGACTTTGGATTTGTTGCGTTATCAAAACATAAAAGCACCATTTTTCGATAGATATTTTGTAATTCTCTTTCTGATGATTCCGTAACATCCTCTAACTCAAGCCATGGAGCAATACCAGTCATTGTTCGTCCAAAAGCTTCTAACATTCCATAAGGTTTACGTGTTGGGTGAAAATCTGTCGGTATCTCGAGATGCAATCTTTCTTCACTTAAGGCTTTAAGTACTGGAAATGCAATCTTGTTCATCGCTTCTATCCATTTTTCCCTAGTCAAAGTCGTCTCCTCCGTTTCATGAAAAATTTAATAATTTATAAGCTTAGCTGTTTTCTCTTGTTAATCTAATCTCTTTATAGGAATCTACAAATTAAACTTCACCTATTAAAAACCGAATAGAAGTATTTATCGTAAAATCCCCCTGGTAAAGCGCTTTAATTAAATATATTTTTTGACGATTGCCATTATGAGTATTATAAAACTGTTCAACCTCCACAATTTCATCCGTATCAAATTCAATCATACATTTAGAATTTCCGTCCGATAATTCTACTAACCTACCATTAATTTTGGGCTTATAAAAAGTCACGAATGATTCTATTACTTGATTAGATGTCTGATTAAATCTAAAACATTCCTTTACAATCAAACTTTTTTTAGAAGGAAAAAGAGATAAGTTTCTATTATATCCCTCTAAGCTCCTCACATGGTTATATGTATCTGTAAGATCTAAACTAAAGGTTACGGGGGCTGTTTCTATCTCTCCAGGATCAATCATCCTTACATTTTTCGCTTGGACTTTTCCATTCACTTGTAATTTTCCGTTTATAATTGGTAACGAATGCCCCTCTGAGGATGTAGGCAGAAATTTATATCGTTCCTTTTCATTAAAATAATCTTTTGTATATTCACCAGCTCCTAAATCCGTCAGATATAATGTCTCCATAGAACCAAATACAAAATGCCCAATATCATTATGATTGTGGCTTTCTTGATTGCTTCCACCTTTCGTAGCAAAATATAAGTCGAATTTCGGCAGGCGAACTGTTAGCCATTCTGCCTGTTCAAAATAATGAATAGCATTCTCCTGGTGATGTTCATTAATACTCGATGTTGTCCAAACTAAATTCCGGTATATATGAGCAAACCGATAGCAATGATCAAAATTCAAAGAAGATATGATTTCTAAAGTCGGTATCTTCACATCAAATTCATGGGAACAAAAGGATAATAAACCACTTGGAAGCTCTGGTTGACTATAATCAGAAAATGGCACATAGCTATTCTTATTTACCATTGCATAAAAAGGAAACTCCGCTATTCTTTTCACCTTATCTATTGATAAATAATAGTCGTTCCCTAGTATACTTCTATATTTTTCTGCAAAATAGATGTAATACCCAAAGCCATACCCCCAATAACCAACCCCTTCTAGACATGCTCCATCTGCTCCAAATCCACTTAAATAACTTCTAAACGAACGATCTAATCTATCTAATATATTCCTTTGTCGTGTAGAGTTTTTCTCCAGCAAATTCAATACAACTATTCCAATGGACCCTGCAATAACCGCACTCCAATTATTATCTAAATTTTCCCACTCCCATTTTTTTTGTTCAAATGGAATAAGTACTCTCCGCTCTATTTCCTCCTCCATTCGATCAATAAGTAATGCTGATAAATCATTTCTAAGAAGTTCCATAATCTCAGCTAAAGATTCAGCAGTCTCAGCGGCAAATAAATCAATCCATCTTGGGCTTTCCCTACTATATTTACCATTGATAATTGGCAAGTGGGCTGGTAATGCCCATGAATATTCATCACATATTTCCCATATCACTTGCTCCAACATTTCCTTCACTCTTTCATCCTTCTGTAGGAAATAGGCGAGCGACAAAGTAGTTAGTTGTTTTCTACGCTGAAAATAAGCATTCTCAAAAGTCAACCGCTCACCTGTTAATGCATATATTTTATAACCATTGAAAGGTATTTCTTGTACATGTTGTTGTAATACCATGTTATTTGCCGATTCTACTATTTCCTTTTCTAATAAGGTATTAATCAAATGAATTCCCTCTCCTTTTTTGACTAAATAAACAGTAACACCGTAGTTTTTTTCCTAAAGTTCGGATATTATTATATTAAAAGAATTATTGAAAGGAATTAACGTATGGCCACAATTACAGATATTGCCGAAAAAGCTGGCGTTTCCATTTCCACCGTCTCTCGTGTACTAAATCATGACAAAAATTTATCCGTTACAGAAGAAACAAAACGTAGAATATTTGAAACAGCGGAAGAATTAAACTACACAAAATATAAACAAAAGAAAAAGAAAAAAACTGAAAAAAAAGTGAAGCAAAAAAGCATTGCCATTATACAGTGGCGTATTGGCGAACAGGAATTAGACGATATCTATTATATGTCCATAAGAATAGGTGCCGAAAGAAAAGCCCAAGAGCTTGGCTATTCCTTAATGAAATTCTCTGATCTCAATGATTCATTAAGTAACGTTGACGGCGTACTCTGCATAGGAAAATTCGATAAAATTACCATTGATACGATACGATCAAAGAACGAAAATGTAGTTTTTATCGGAAGTAATTTCCCCTTAAACAACTTTGATACTGTTAATAGTGATTTCTCGCAAGCTGCAGAATTAGCATTGCAGCATCTTTTAGAACTCGGACACAAAAAAATTGCCTTTATAGGTGCAGAAGAAAGTAATAATTTATATGGTTATCGAACGTACCGCACTCCTGTGACGAATACTTATTTAGATATAATGAAACAAATAGGTTATTATAACGAAAAATATTTTTCCGTTGAAACAAACACTTATCTCTCAGCTGAAACTGGTGCAGCATTAACCAACAAAGCCTTAGCAAAATGGAGCGAGGACCTACCTACCGCTATTCTCGCTGGTAACGATGCCATGGCTATTGGTATTATGAAGGTGTTAACTGCAAATAATATAAAAATACCTGAAGACATTTCGGTTATTGGCATCAACGATCTAGCTTTTAGTCAATATACGAATCCTCCCCTTTCAACCATACGAATATTTACAGAAGAAATGGGAGAGATCGGCATGGAGACACTGAATCAAAGAATTACCTCTCCAAGAATAGATCGAAGGATTATATTAACCACTGAATTAATCGACAGAGATTCTACATCAAAACCACGAGAATAAGACAGAACTATTCCTTATAATTTGTTTATTCCATATACTTCAAATTCGGTCAAAGCAGGAAAAGGTGACTCATCATTTGCTTTGACCAAGTTTGTTAATTGCACATATGTTACCGTTCTCTTTTTAAAACTAAAAAATTGCGGATTTTTGTTTTTTTGCAAGCTGAATGTTTCGTTTGATCCGTCTGAAAATAACAAGGTAACCTCTGTCCAGTAACTATCATGTGGGAAATCGGCTCTAATTGTAATACTAACCTTATCCACCTCGATAGGTCTTCCAAAATCGATTGTCAATGTCGCATCTGACTGTCGGTTTATTCCCCAAGATTGGTATGGATAGGAACCATGGCTATTATTAGCATATATCCCATTAATCGCATTGCATGCGAAGAAGGTTGCATCATTTCTAGTCTCAACATTTGCACTTGCATGTGGGTATGCTCCCAGGAAGTCCTTTTGATCATGAGGATTTAATGCCCAATTCTGATATCGATTAATCTCTTCATTCGTCGCATATCTTACACATAAATAATGTCTTTTATTAGTAAAACGGTTATCAGGAATAGCCTCCCATGAAGTTTGCTCCATTTTTATTTTGTATGTCCAAATATGATTGGGGATAAAGACAATCGTACTATCCATACTTTCATCTAGCTTTACCATCAAAAATTGATTCTTTTGTTCCACAAATACCTCTATCTCATCCCCCTCCTCATATACAAAATTCTGAGAGGCGATATAGCAAAGATTTTCTCCCACACTTTCTAAGGAATGTTCTTCTTCTTCATAATCATTTTTTCCTTTTTTTATATTTCCAAATTTATCTCTAATACTCAACTTGAGCAATTCATCCACCTCCATTGATTCTTTGTTGAATTATAATATTTTTTTAGTACAATTACTACTAAAATAGTCATTTTTTACTCGTTTCACTTCATTATTTTTTCAAAAAAACAAATATACTACAAATAAACATTGACAAACCAAGGTTTACGTTAAATTACACTTTGTTTTTTTTAGTAAAAGTAGTAAACTATCATTGTAATAAAATATTAAAAATTTGAATTTACTAACCGTAAATAAACACCTTCTTCTCATCTCGAATTAAACTTGAATTTTGAAAGGACGTACATTTTATGGACAAATGGATTAATGACGCTAGAGCTTTTATTGAAAAGAAAACAGCACAAAATGTAATCGATATTGGTGAATCCTTCCCACATGCAACGAAGCAAGGACAGTACTATAAGGAAAGCCCCCAATGGTGGACAGCAGGATTTTGGCCTGGAATCTTATGGAATGTTTATCATGCTACAAATGAAGACGGTTGCAAAAATTTAGCGACTCAGCTTGAACACAATATGGATTACTTATTAAATGATCCAAACAAAGTCGATCACGATATTGGTTTTATGTGGACACTTACAAGCTTAGCGAGATATCAACTAACCGCTGATGAAACAGCGAAGAATTCAGCCCTTCTTGCTGCCAATATGTTGCTCGCACGATTTAATAGTGCTGGTCATTTTTTTAAAGCATGGAACAATTGGCATGGGACTGATGATAATAGCGGCATCGTTATTATTGATAGTATGATGAATATGGGATTACTTTTTTGGGCGTCTGAAGAAACAGGAGATCCTCGCTTTTTGATTGCCGCAAAAGCCCATTGTGATATGGTCTTAGAGAACTTTATTAGGAGCGATGGTTCTGTTCATCAAATGGTTAAATTTAATCCATTAACAGGTGAATTACTAGAAAAGCTTGGAGGTCAGGGCTATTCAGAAAACAGCTCATGGTCCCGTGGCTGTGGTTGGGCTATCTTTGGTTTTGCAATCGCCTATCATTATACAAAAGATGAACGCTACTTATCTTGTGCAATGAAGGTTACGAGTCATTTCGCCTTACATGTACAACAGGATTCCATTCCTCTTTGGGATTTCAGAATTCCTTCCAATACGAACGAAACGAAATATGACTATCGAGATTCTTCCGCTTCCGCAATAGCTGCTTGTGGCTGCTTATTAATTTCACAATACGCACCATTGGAGGAAAAAAGATTCTATTTAGATTTCGGAAAAGACTTATTAAAACGACTATATGAATGCGCTGCAACGGTCGAAGAGGCTACAAATCAAGCACTCCTTATTCATGGAACAAGCCACTGGCCAGAGAAAAAAAACTTAGATACTGGCTTAATCTATGGAGACTATTTCTTTACCCAAGGGATTTATGCTCTGAATGGTATTAATAATAATTTTTGGTTAGGAGATTCATGGAATGAGCTTTAATACAGAACTTAAATCAAATCCCCTCCTTTCAAAAAAGGATTTTGAGAAAGCATTAATTGATTTAATCGATCCAGTTTATCGGTTAATGGATGAGCAAAAGACTCCAGGTCGATTCCATATTAGTGATAGTGGATCTGTCTATGGAGAGACAAGAAGGGATATCGAAGGTTTCTTGAGAACCTTGTGGGGATTAGGCCCATTAGGATCTTCTGCTTCCAAAATAAACGAATATAAGGAATACTTCGAAGCTGCAAATAAAGGAATTATAGAAGGAACAAACCCAATATCCAAATTTTATTGGGGAAACTTACATGATTATGACCAGTTATTTGTTGAAATGGGTGCCCTTTCCTGTTATTTACTTTTAACGAAAGAATTTTTCTGGGATCAATTGGATTCGAGTAAACAAGAAAATATATTTCAATGGATGAATCAGATAAATAATCACACTATTCCTAATACAAATTGGCTGTTTTTCCGAATTCTAGTAAACACTTTTTTTGAAGAAGCCAATTTAGCTATCAGCAATGAACAAATCGAACAAGACCTTTCAGAACTAGATTCCTATTATTTAGATGATGGCTGGTACTTTGATGGATACGAAAATCAAATTGATTATTATATTCCTTTTGCCATGCATTATTATGGATTACTTTTCTCCACATTCTCGAAAAGACAATCCGTAAGTATTTCTAAATTCAAAGAGCGCGGCAAAATATTTGGTAAATCTTTTAAAAATTGGTTTGTGAAGGGTGGTACTGCTCTTCCATTTGGTCGTAGTCTTACCTATCGATTTGCTCAATCAAGTTATTGGGCAGCGGCTATTTATTCCGATATCAACATAGAAGATATATCCTTATCAGAGGCAAAATATCTTTTAACAAATAATATGCGCGAATGGTTTCAAAAACCAATTTTTACCGCAGAAGGCTTTCTATCAATTGGCTATTATTATCCAAATTTAGTAATGGCTGAAGGCTATAACGCACCAGGTTCTCCTTACTGGGCACTTAAAAACTTTATTGTTTTAGCTTTACCAGATAACCATGATTTTTGGAAAGCCCCTGAGGTACAACCTAAGTTCTCCACAAAAGAGAAGAATCTATACTCTAGAATGCTACTCGTTCATAATGAGGACGGGTCTGAGCTTCAAGCTTTCACAGCAGGTCAGCATTCGCATGAACATACACATGGTGAAGCTAAATATGAGAAATTTGTTTATTCAACTACCTTTGGATTTAGTGTTGCAAAAGGATATGTGTTACCAAAACAAGGTGCATTCGATAATACTTTAGCTCTTTCTGATTCAGAATTTCATTTTCGAACTCCCTTTGGCTACGAGGATTATTCGGTTGAAGAGGAATTTGTTTATTCACATTGGAAGCCATGGGATGATGTATCCGTAAAAAGCTTTATTATCCCCTTCTCACCTTGGCATGTAAGAATCCATATGATTGAATCTGATCGATCTCTTCATATTTTCGAAGGTGGTTTCTCTTGTCCAGATGACGGAACACAAATTATCACAAAAGAAAAAAATAGTATGTTTTATCAATCTTCTATTGGTATTACTGGGCTGATTTCAATGGATTCCAACTTAGAAGCAACACTTTTTCATCCAGAACCAAATACCAATATCCTATATCCCAAAACAGTCCTTCCTGCTCTTAAAGGAAAAGTAGCATCTGGAAAACACATCTTGAGTTCTATTTACTTAGGTTCTAATAAAACAATAGATATCCCTAGTGAATATAAAATAGAATGGGATCATAATACCCTAAAAATAACTATTGGTGAAATTTCAAAAAATGTAACACTTACTCCTTTGAGAACTGGCATTACCATTTAATTAAAATCCTACATGTTTTAGAAAAAAACTTACTATTTTGAAAGAGAGTGATCAGTACATGAAAAACTATAAGATTTCTAGTTGGCTGTTCTTGCAAGGCGATGATTCTAGGGCTTGGCAAAAGGATTATGAGGACGATTCATGGCAAAGTGTTACGACTCCTCATGATTGGAGTGTTTCAAATCCTTTTAATAAAAGTAATTCTAGTGGAACTGGTTATTTACCAGGAGGAATCGGCTGGTACAGATGCCACATCCCGTTAGCCGACTTTTCCATTATGGATAATAGTATTGTTCAGCTGACATTTGATGGGGTGTATAAAAATGCTCAAGTGTGGGTCAATGGATACAACCAAGGTATTCGACCATCTGGATATTCTTCCTTTACGTTTGATTTAACAGAGATCCTGCAGTACACACCAGATAATGAACTAGTCATTGCTGTGAGAGTAGACCATTCAGATATCGCTGACTCCCGTTGGTATAACGGATCTGGCATTACTCGCAACGTTTGGTTGGAAATTCATGATCCTATTTTTATCGAAAAGTACGGAACGACATTTTCTACAACTGAATGCAAAAGTGAGTCTTCCAAAATTTGTATCGAGCATATGATTACAAATACATATTCTACTACTAGCGAGGTAACCATTGTTAATGAATTAGTTTCTATGAATGAAGAACAAACATTTAGTTGTGAAAAAACGATAATACTACAACCTCATGAAACGTCAAATATTTCATTTAATGAAAGCTTAGATAATCCTAGATTGTGGTCAACCGATAAACCAAATCTTTATGTACTCACGACTAATCTATATTATGAAGTTGACGGTCACAAATTTCATTCAAAATATACGAATCATGTCGGCATTAGAACTGCTAATTTTGATGCAAATAATGGGTTCTTTCTTAATAACATAAATATAAAACTAAAAGGTGTGTGTCTCCACGAAGATGCTGGTTGCTTTGGAACTGCTGTACCTGTGTCTGTATGGGTGAGGAGGCTCCTTAAATTAAAAGAGATGGGTTGCAATGCTGTTAGAATGGCGCATAATCCACATGCTCCTGAACTATATACCTTATGTGACATATTAGGTCTTCTAGTCATTGATGAAGCCTTCGATGAGTGGGAGAATCCTAAGAACAAATGGTGGCAAGGACATAATGTTTACCCACCAAAAACCGAAGGATATGCTCATCATTTTCCTAATTGGTATCAAGAGGACTTGAAAAATATGGTGATGAGAAATCGAAATCATCCCTCTATCATCGCTTGGAGTATTGGAAACGAGATCGATTATCCTAATGATCCATACGCCAATCCTTTATTTGAAGAAATGACAGGTAACAATGATGCAAACAAGCCCGCTCAAGAAAGAATTTATAATCCAAACCGGCCAGATACTTCTAGGCTTACAACGATTGCTAATAACTTGATAAAAATAGTAAAAAGCATCGACGAGACAAGACCAGTAACTTTAGCAGCTGCTTTTCCTGAGTTATCCAGTCAAACAGGATTACTTAATGATCTCGATTTAATAGGATACAATTATAAAGAGCATCTTTATGAAGAGCATCATAAATTGTTCCCGAATCAGCCAATTATAGGTAGTGAAAACGGTCATGGTTATTCACAATGGAAGATTGTTCGAGATACTCCTTATATACCTGGACAATTTTTATGGACTGGCATCGATTATTTAGGAGAAGCTCGCGGCTGGCCAATACATGGATCCGCTGCCGGATTATTAGATTTAGCAGGAAATGAGAAACCACGTTATTTTCTTCGAAAAAGCTGGTGGACGGAGGAGCCTATGATTTACTTAGTTACTCGTCCTTTGGAAACCGATACAAACAGCAATGCTCAGCTAAAGGAATGGTCGAAAAAATGGGATTACTGCATAGGGGAAAAAGTGGAAATTGTATGTTTTTCCAATTGTGAACAGGTTGAAATTGAACTAAATGGTAAGAGAACACCATTAGTATATGATGAAGCCTTTGGTTACTTTGTTACTTGTGTAGATGCAACAGATTCTTCTATCAAAGCTTTCGGATATAAAGGTAGCCAAAAGGTAGAGGAAGAATTATCTACTATATTATCCCCTGCACAAGTAAAACTAAACAGATGGCAAATTCCTGCGGAGTTAATCGATGTACTAACATTCGTATTTCCTGTTATTGATCAGGAGGTAGCTCAAATTGAATGTTCTCTTTTGGATAGAAATGAAAAACTTTCTGTTAGTAGTCAAAAAGTAACCGTATCTGTGCAAAATGGAAAACTCTTAGGAATAGAGGATGGAAAATTAGACGATATCACGGATTATACCGAAGCTTTTAGAACAACAAATGATGGCAAATTAGTTATATATGTACAGAAAAACAACACTGACAATACCCAATTACGCATTGAAACGAACGGAATCAGAGATACTTTATTTACGCTTTAGTAAGTTTATTATTATTTATAATTATTGACGAAAATGAAAGGATTACTTCTCCATAGGAAATGTAGTCGCAAGCAACAAACGAAAAAGCAAGGGAGGAAAAGAATCTGTTTTTCTCCCTTGTTTTTATAGTGAAATCAACTGGTTGTGTTTTATGTCTTTAACAAAGAAAAGAACGGTTCTTTTTGAACCGTTCTCATGCGTACAATTTTCTTACACTATTTCACTAAGCTTTCCACTACATCGTCAATAATTTGCGTGTTAGCAATTGGACCAGCATATAGCCAGCTTGTATCTGGTCCGTATTCATGAATGTTTCCGTTTTTAACGGCTGGGATATTGGACCACAGAGAATCTTTTAGTACTTCTGCTCCTTCTCCATCACTGTTGATTAGGAAAAGATGATCCGCATCAAGTTGTGCTAATTTTTCTAATGAAATAGCAGACCAGTTACCTGTTGCTGTAGCAGAAATTTCTTTTACAACTTCTGGTACTTTCAATCCTAAATCTCCATATAGTACTGCACCGCTCGATACATTTTCGCCTACAATAAATAATTGATTGGACACAAGCCAGATTGCTGCTGCTGATTCATCCTTGATTGATTCTTGAATTTTTGTTTTTGCTTCTGCTGCTTTTTTATCATAGTCAGCTAGTACTTTTTCTGCTTCCTCTTTTTTCCCTACTACTTCGCCAATCGTTTGTAATCTAGTACGCCAGTCATTATTATTTTCCTTTGCAACTACATAAGTTGGAGCAATCTTTACATATTGATCATATTTAGCTCCTTCTACCGCTGATGCCGATGACATTAATACTAAATCAGGAGTAAAGCTAGATACTGCTTCGTAAGGCAGTGTCGAGTCAATTGTTGGAATATCCTTTAGGTATTCTTGTAAATATTCTTGGACTCCCTTGCCTTCTTGAACGGACCATTGGGCAACCGGAGTTTCGCCTAATGCTATTAAATCATCCTCCAAATAAGAACCGATTATTCTTTTAGGCTTTGCTGGAACCGTCACTTCATTTCCGATTGCATCAGTTAGTGTACGATCCTTCGCTTCTTCGGAAGTGCCGTTCTCTGTATTGCCTTTCTCTTCTTTACTATCATTATTTCCACATGCTGCTAAGATTGTGAAAACAAGTAGTAAGCATGTAAACAATATAAATTTCATCTTTCGGTTATTCATTATGTATCCTCCTAAAATGATATACTTCGATTATAAATGATAACGATTATCACTTTCAATAAAAATATCGATTTTCAATTAATTTTATAGTAAAATTAATTGAAAAGTTTACCGTATCTCTTATTATTCGACAATTTACATACTATTATTTACTATATTTCTCTCTATTTTATTAGAAAGTGGGTTCTTCATGAGTAAAAGTCATTCTTTAGAAAGTGATAAAGCTACAATATTTAGACCTAAAGCTGCAACTTCGGTTCTCATAATCGGCATCATTTTACTCTTTATTTCTATTTGCTTGTCGATTATTTTAGGTGTAGCAGATATTAATCTCTCCACCGTTATACAAGGTATTTTTCATTTTGACAGCACTTCAACTGCTCATCAAATTATTTATCGCTTACGCTTGCCGAGAGCCCTTGCTGCTACTTTTATCGGAGCAAGTCTTGCTG
Source organism: Niallia sp. (assembly GCF_031978665.1). Lineage (NCBI taxonomy): Bacteria > Bacillati > Bacillota > Bacilli > Caryophanales > Bacillaceae > Niallia > Niallia sp. The sequence continues at coordinate 180,240 of NZ_DALZDK010000003.1, forward strand.
TTTCAGGGGCGATCATGCAAGGAATGACGAGAAACGCACTCGCTTCCCCTTCGATAATGGGCGTTACCTCAGGTGCGATGTTTACCGTAACTATTGCATTTGCTTTTATGCCTTTTGTTTCAAACATGACTATTATGCTATTTGCATTCATTGGTGCAGGTTTAGGATCGGCTTTAGTCTTTTTAATCGGTGCTCTTTCAAAAAGAGGATTAACGCCAATGAAGTTAGCCCTTGCTGGTACAGCGATTAGTGCACTTCTGGGATCAATCTCCACAGGAATTGCGCTTCGTTTTGATGTAGCAAAGGATATTAGCTTTTGGTATGCAGGAGGAGTAGCGGGAGTACAATGGATTAATGTAAAATTGCTTATTCCTGTAGCAATTATTGGATTGATCCTGGCCTTTTTCATCAGCAGATCGATCACGATTTTAAGCTTAGGCGAGGACGTTGCTGCTAGTTTAGGGCAAAAGGTAGGTCTGGTAAAACTGTTGGGGACCATTGTAGTTTTACTTTTAACAGGGGCCGCTGTAGCAGTTGGTGGAACCATTGGGTTTGTCGGACTAGTTGTTCCCCATATCGTTCGTTTTATCGTAGGATCCGATTATCGTTTAATCATTCCTTGTTCTGCGGTTGTAGGTGCTCTTTTATTAGTGCTGTCCGATGTAATCGCACGTTTAATTCACCCTCCTTTTGAAACACCCTTAGGAGCAATTACCGCTATAATCGGAGTTCCATTCTTTCTTTATTTAGCACGTCGAGAAGGGAGAGGCCTATAATGTCTTCTTCAAAATTAACTAATATGAAATTATTTATCGTTAGTTCTATTCTGATTGCGGCGATTGTTTGTGTTTTCTTTCTTAGTCTATATATGGGGACAATAAAGATTAGTCCGATCGAGATAATAGAAGCCTTTATAGGTAAAGGTTCCACTCAAAACTTTAATATTTTATATAATTTTAGACTACCTCGCTCCGTAATCGCGATTTTAATAGGAATTGGGATGGCTATTGCCGGGGCAATTTTACAAGGTGTATCGAGAAATAGTTTAGCTGATCCTGGAATTATTGGCATTAATTCAGGAGCTGGTTTTGCTGTTATTCTTTATATTTTCTTTATTCAAGGAAGTTCTTTTCAAGCCGGACCATTATCTGTTTATATCATGCCATTCTTTGCACTTGCTGGAGCGTTAGTTGCTGCCGCATTTATTTACATCATCGCATGGAAGGATGGGGTTACACCTGTTCGCTTAGTATTGGTCGGCATAGGAATTAACTCTGCATTCGGTGCCTTGATTATTATTTTTCAATTGATGATGGATCCCCGTGATTTTACCCAAGCAACTATTTGGCTATCGGGGAGCATCTGGAGTGCAAGTTGGAGCTATGTTCTTGCCCTTTTACCTTGGATACTTATTCTTGTTCCGATCGCTATGATGAAATTTCAATCAATCAATTTACTGCAGCTAGGAGATAATCTCGCAAAAGGACTTGGTATTTCCATTGAGAGAGAACGAGGATTGCTGCTGCTAATCGCTGTAGGACTATCAGGTGCCTGTGTTTCTGTTGGTGGAGGAATCTCCTTTTTAGGACTCCTTTCCCCACATTTAGCAAGAATGCTTGTTGGCCCAAAACACCAACGACTACTGCCAGTAGCAGCACTAATAGGAGCACTTCTCCTATTAACATCAGATATAATCGCCAAAAGCCTAATGGTAGGCTCAGAAATACCAGTCGGCCTTGTTCTCTCCTGCTTAGGAGCACCTTATTTTATCTATCTTCTTATTAGAGATTAAACTACCTCCACATAGAAGCAGAGGGACGGTTCAATAGAGAATTTTTATTACATTGATATAGCAGCAATGAGGAGAAATGGGAAGGACGAAAGAACGCCCTATTTCTCCTCATTGCTTTTCTAATCCTTCTATTAAAATAAAAAGAACCAGACCCAAATGAGTCTCGCTCTGTAAAAAAATGTCATTCAACATGTGACTTTATCTTTAAATTCTTCGTTTTTTTCCGCATCGTACGCATTTATTGGAGTAATAACTAAACTTATGGCGTCTTTTTAGAAAACAAATGATGGCACCAAATTTCATTTTCTCATCCCCATTCCAATCATCTGGTAATCCAGCCATCTTAGCTTCTGCCTTAGATCTGTGACTTTGCGTCCTTCCTTTTCAGGAAAGTTTGCCTTTAAACTGACTACTTTTATAATTAGTACTATTGTACTATAAACATTATGATGAAGAAAGAAAATAGCTTCATCATTTTTTGACAGATTTTGATATCGATACACTATTGCTGAAATGATTCATACAACTTCTTCCCTTTATCTGTACATAATAGATCTGAAACCCATCTAATCAGGAGGCATAATATTTGAAATAAGCTGTAGCTGATGGTACCTTTTTAAACAAACGTAAAATTTTTATGAAAGAAGGCTTAGTTATGAAGGATTTATTTACACCTTTTTCTTATAAAGGATTAGAATTAAAAAACCGTGTGGTAATGCCTCCAATGTGTCAGTATTCAGTGGAGAAAAAAGATGGAATCGCAACAGATTGGCATTATGTTCATTATGTAAGTCGTGCAATCGGTGGTGCTGGCTTAATTATTATTGAAATGACAGACGTAGAACCAGATGGTCGCATTACCGATAATGATTTAGGCTTATGGTCTGACGAGCATATCCCTGCATTAAAACGCATTGTTGATGCTTGTCATCAATATGGCGCAAAAGTTGGTATCCAAATTGCTCATGCTGGTCGCAAGGCAGAAGATGCACCACAGCCAGTCTCCGCATCAGCTATCCCTTTTGATGATAAATCAAAAACGCCAAGAGAATTAACCACAGAAGAAGTAAAAGGAATGGTAGAAAAATTTCGACAAGCTACTGCCCGTGCTATTAAAGCTGGTTTTGATACAATCGAATTGCATGGCGCACATGGTTATTTAATTCACCAATTCCAATCTGCTTATACAAACAAACGTACAGATGAATATGGGGAAGATTTAACAAAGTTCGGCATAGAAATCATTAAAGCCGTTAAAGAAGAAATGCCAGCTGATATGCCATTAATCATGCGTGTGTCTGGTAAAGAATACGTTGAGGGTGGATATGATATTGAAGACAGTGTTGCATTTTCTAAAAAATATGAAGAAGCTGGCGTAGATATTTTCCATGTTAGCGCAGGTGGTGAAGGTCCAATCGCAGCAGCAGGTAGACCTGGAACTCATGTTGCTTATCAAGTACCTTTAGCTCGTGCATTTAAGCATGAATTAAACGTACCAGTAATTGCGGTTGGAAGATTAGATTCACCAGAATTAGCAAACTCGGTAATTGGAAACGATGATGCAGATCTTGTTGCCGTAGGAAGAGGCATGCTTCGTAATCCATACTGGACTATCGAAGCTGCTGCACAGCTACGTATGGAAACAGAAATGCCTAAACAATATGCTGTTTCATTTCCTAAGAGATAAGAGTTAGGTTTTTGATTTTAGAAAAGGAGCACTTGAGGATTTTTTTCTTCTAAAGTGCTCTTTTTTGATGTACTTAAAGGAGACAGGCGGGAGAGTTGGTTTTTTAAAGGAAAAACCGTAGTAGTCCGATTCCATTTTATGGTATCATCTACATAAAGGAGATGATTGCTAATGATCGAACTTGTTCTTGGTCTTTTAAGCGCTGTTGGTGACATCTGTGCAGCAATTGCAGCATCCGCGTTAGAGAAGCTAGAAGGCAAGTAATAGCAAATGGTTTTCTTAGAAAAAGAGGTCGTTGACTAATGACCTTTTTTTCGTTTGCTTTTGAAGGACTCAGAGGGATGGTTCTTCTGCTTCCCTTTTCTAGTAAACCAATAAAAAGGAAATAAGAAACCACCCCCTACTTCACATACCTGTTTTATACTTTTTCTCACTAGAAGACGTATTTTTTGTATCATGCTTTGCTTTTTCTTCTCGTAATTCTTCTTTAAGATCTTCCATGGGAATTGGGTCTACGTTTAGTTCACTTTCAAATTTATCAAATAAACTTTCATTTTCCGTTGGATATTGCTCTGGATTATCCATATTCAATTGAATACTATTCGTACCTAATTTGCTTTTGTTTTCCGCCATTAGCTTTCACCTCCTCTATTAGTAGTAATACCCGATTATAACGGAAAGTACTCGAGAAGGACGACACCTCTACTAATTCCAAATGTCCTAATAAGAATCTCCCTTTCTCTTAATTTAAATAAAAAAAGTTTAATCTACTTCAAAACGTCTATATATAAGAATAAGAAAAAGGAGGCGTTAGTATTTATGGTGAAAAAAGATGACTTAAAAGATAAAACAGTGGATCGAGACTTTAAGATAACAGAAGAGCAAAAAGAGAAGCAAAAGGAAAAGAAGAAAGAGGATAAAGAGAAATAATGAAAAAGGGTACTAGCTCAATGGAAGCAGTACCCTTTCCCTTTTCGTTTATTAGTCTTTTTTACATTTAATGAAACAGGCTATGCCTACTAAATTATTTCCCCTCTGCCACTTCACTTAATATCTCATAAGAGCGCTTCTGCTTTTCAGGGTCAAAAATATAAGAAACTGCCATGATTTCATCTACACTGTATCTTTCTTGGAAAGCTGTAAGCTGTTTACGAACAGAATCCTTACTTCCTAATAATGTCACACTGGACATTGATTTTGCCATTTCCTCTTCCTGTGGGTTCCAAAAACCATCTAAGCTTTCCACTGGTGGCTGAAGGGGCATTTGCGTACCACGTACTACATTTAAGAAAAATTGATGAGTGGATGTCTGCAATACTGCAGCCTCTTCATCTGTTTCAGCTGCAATTAAATTCAAGCAAACCATCATATATGGTTTATCCAAATACTGAGAAGGCTTGAAACGCTCACGATAAATTTTGATAGCGTCTGCCATATATCTTGGCGCAAAGTGAGAAGCAAAAACATAAGGTAACCCCAAGCTTGCCGCTAAGTAAGCAGAATCAGTAGAAGAACCAAGAATGTAAATCGGTACATTCGTTCCAACGCCTGGATAAGCTTTTACATATCCTTGTTCCTCTTCTGATCCAAAATACGTAAGAAGGGCTTTCACATCCTCTGGAAATGTATAGACTGAATCTTTTTGCGATCTTCTCAAGGCACTCGCTGTCAGCATATCCGTTCCAGGAGCTCTACCAAGACCTAGATTCACACGATTTGGATAAATCGTCGCCATCGTACCAAATTGCTCAGCAACAACTAATGGAGAATGGTTAGGTAGCATCACTCCGCCAGATCCTACAATAATGCTATTTGTATGTTCAAGGGTATGCTTTATTAATATTGCCGTCGCCGAACTAACAAGTGTAGAGGTATTATGATGCTCTGCAATCCAATATCGTTTATATCCCATTTCCTCGGTTGCTTGAGCTAAATCAATCATTGATTCAATTGCTTCTTTTGAAGTTTGTCCCACGCGTATGGGAGCAAGGTTTAGTACAGATAAAGGTATATTTATATTTGCCATTATGCAAGATCCTTTCTTGTTTGATTCATCTTTATCATATCAATTGATATTGTGGAAACAAACTTTTCTGCTTGAAGAGATGCAGAAGGCAAATCACATGAACATTATTGTAAAAAATATATGCCAAAAATACCATAAGCATTACATTTAAGATACCCCTTTGTTTTTCTTACAATACAAATCGCATACTTACCAAAGATACCAAACACAAAAAAATGGGGCATATACAAACTTTCCTTATTACTTAAGAAAGCTATCTTATAGAAAGTAGCCACTTTTCTAAACTTAGTTTTCCGAAACATCCTTCTACTTCTAAAAGGAATAAAGAAAAGGAAGCAGAAAACTGCCTCCTCTGCTTCCCTTTACAACGTATACTGCTTCTCAAAATAATGCTGATACTCACCGCTAATAATTTGCTCCC